>JALTGJ010000406.1 GCA_027077185.1 Spirochaetales bacterium
CTCTTGGTGTAATGATCAAGGGACTTGAGGGTATGAAAGAACTGACAGGTGATATTGTAAAGGACAGAACGGCACTGATGGAATCGATAAAAGCCATTAAATCTTTTGCCGGCGTTACCGGAAAAATGAAATTTGACAAAAACGGTGATCCTATTAAAGAAGCTGTTATTGTAAAAGTAAGTGATTCTGGTGAGTTCGAATTCCAGAAAGGTGTTGCTCCATAATTGAAATTGTACTGTATATTTACAGGATTCCCCTTCAGGGGGATCCTGTTTTCTTCTGTTAATTGGTTCTCTTTACGGGAGCCGGTTTTATAAATATGAATAATTTAAGGAGCTGAAACCGTGTTTACGTCTTTGTTTCAAAATATTATCAATGCTCTGCAATGGGGAAGTTTCTACTCCATGATTGCCCTGGGTTATTGCCTTGTCTATGGTGTTTTAAGGCTTATTAATTTTGCTCATGGTGATATTTTTATGGTAGCCGCTTATATAGGCTTTGTATTTATTGGATTTTTGTTAAAAACAGTTCTTGGTGCAGGTATGTCAGGGTGGCTTGTTCTTGCCATTACCCTGCCTGTTACAATGTTTTTGACATCTCTTCTTGGTGTATTTATTGAAAGGGTAGCATACAGACCCTTGAGGGAAAAGGGAGCCCATAGATTATATGTTGTTATAACAGCATTGATGGTTGGGTTAATCCTGGAAAATGGCAATCTTGCCATTTTTGGAGCTAGTTCCAGAAAATTTCCGGAAATAATAAAGAGAGTTGTATTTAATGTTGGTGGTGTACGAATAACCAATCTGAAAATTTTGGTTATTGTTGCTGCAATTGTTATTTTTATTTTTCTTCAGACAGTTGTTAACCGCTCAAAGATAGGTATGGCAATGAGAGCAATCTCCTATGATAAATTTGCTATTCCACTTATGGGAATACCAGTTAATAAAGTAGTAGTTTTTACATTTATTGTCGGATCCTCTCTTGCAGCTGTTGCAGGAATTCTTTTTGGTATGTCCTATCCTGTTCTTGATCCATATATGGGAATGATAATTGGATGGAAAGCATTTATCGCGGCGGTTGTAGGTGGAATAGGTGATATTAAAGGCGCCTTCCTGGGTGGATTTTTACTGGGATTTATAGAGATACTTGTAGTCTCTTTTTTCTCGTCAAATTTAAAGGATCTTATTGCATTTACAATATTACTGATAATTCTGGTAATTAAGCCTACTGGATTTTTCGGTGTAGCTAAAAGTACAAAAATATAGGAGTACTTAATGGGTAACTTTAAGCAGAAAAGTTTATTTACAGGAGGCGGAATAGTATTTGCTCTGCTTCTTGTACTGGCAAGATTTGGGATGATAGATCTCTATGTTCAGTCAGTTATTATGTTTATAGGAATTAATATTATATTTGCAACAAGTCTCTCTATTGTTAATGGTTATATGGGTGAGTTTTCCTGTGGTCATGCAGGTTTTATGGCGGTAGGTGCCTATGTATCGTCAATTTTATCGGTAATTTTATTTACTGATAATAAACTACTTGGCGGATCACTTCTTCCTCCTTCAGCGGCTATTTATATTTTCCCTTTTATTATTTTACTTGGTGGAGTTGTGGCTGCCTTTGCAGGACTTATTGTAGCTATACCCTCTTTTAAAACGAGGGATGATTATCTTGCAATTATTACTATAGCTGTTAACTTTATAATTGTAACAGCACTGAATAATATGGCTGTAGTAGGTGGATCCAGAGGTTTTATGGGAATGAAGAAGGTAATTTACGGCATGTCAGATGTTGTTAATTTCCCTTATATGCTATTTTGGGTTGGAACTTTTGTGGTATTGACAATTTTTCTTATAAGGCGTTTTTTTACATCAACCTATGGAAAAGGAATTATTGCCATTAAGCAGGATGAAGTTGCAGCTGAAATTATGAGTGTAGATACAAATAAGATGAAAGTTGTGGCCTTTATGTTTTCGTCAGGTCTGGCGGGTATTTCAGGTGGACTCTTTGCTCATGTTGTCGGTTATGTTAATCCAAGTTCTTTCTCTATTCTAAAATCGACAGAAGCATTGGTTATGGTGTACCTTGCAGGAATGGGATCCTTAAGCGGTTCAGTAATTTCCGCAATACTTTTTACTATTCTTTTGGAACTGCTAAGACCATTTGCAATTCTGAAATGGGTAATTATTCCTTTAATATTAATTCTGGTAATGCAATTTAGACCGGAAGGGCTTATGGGAGATAAGGAATTATCTGACTTTTTTCCAAAGCTTAAGAAATTTTATAAGTTTAAATAAGGAGCTGCTATGAGTCTCTTAAAAATAACAGATCTTACGCAGAGGTTCGGGG
>JALTGJ010000407.1 GCA_027077185.1 Spirochaetales bacterium
CCTGTAATATCGGGATCCTGATGATGGCAGATAAAATACTTAATATTATTAAAGGGTAATATGGATTCAATTTTTTGAAGTGTAGATTTAAAAGTTAACTGGGAACCTGGGTCGATTAAAACAGAATTTTCCCCATTTTTTATAAGATAAACATGGCACTGAAAAGGATCATCAGGCAGATAATGACCTACCCACCATATATCTTTTGCTATTTCTACAGCATTTTCATAGCCAATATTAAATTTAGACATAAGAAATCCTTTTTTAGAACCCATTATCAATTATAATTATACAGATTGTATATGTCAAACAAAGAAAGCTATTTGCGCTGTCTCACATTTTGGTTATAATAACAGTTATTCTCTAATATAGGGATAATGCACTGCGCAATATAGCCCCCAAATTCTAAAAGGGGGATATATCGCATAAGCCTAAAAGAAAATAGAATAAGATATATTAATTACAATTTATAAGCACAGGAAAAGAGTAAATATGGAATTAAACGAATTAAACTATTTCTACAATAAACTTAAATTTGGTGAAGATAATTTTCATAACCTTATGAAATTCAGAATTAAAAAAATTCTTTTAATCTCCACTTTTTACGATGCGTATATTTTTGAATATGATGCTAAATTATCCAACCAGATTGTAGGAGAATATCATTCCCTTAACCTTACAACAGTACCAAGGCTTACAAGTGTACCAACCGGAGAGGATGCTCTAAAAAAACTTAGCGAAGAGTCTTTTGATCTTGTAATATCTACAATTAGAATAGGTGAAATGAGCCCTTTTGACTTAAGTGAAAAAATCCATCAAATTAAACCGGAACTTCCAATTTTGCTGCTTTTAACAGTCAAAACAGATATTAATCTTATAGACAGTAATATAGACAAAATGGAAAACATAGAAGAGGTTTTTTTATGGAACGGTAATCCAAGATTATTCCTTGCAATGATAAAATATGTGGAAGACAAAAGAAATGCTCCTTATGATACAGGTAAGGGGTATGTAAACGTTATTCTGCTTGTCGAAGATTCGATAACATTTTCTTCAATATACCTTCCTCTGCTGTATGCAGAAATTATGGAGCAAACACAAAGACTTATATCTGAAGAACAAAATGACAATAACAAGTATCTTCGAATGAGAACCAGACCAAAAGTTATAATGGTAAGATCCTTTGAAGATGCTGTTGAAGCAGTAAGTACTTATAAAAACTCTCTGTTAGGCATTATTTCTGATATTGAATATCTGCACCAGGGTGAAATTGATACAGATGCAGGATTTAAATTTTTATCCTATTTAGAAGAGAATAATATTGAGGTACCAGTTCTGCTGCAAAGCTCGGACAATACAAAACGTCCAAGAGCAGAATCCCTTAATGTTAAGTTTCTGCATAAAAAGTCATCTACCCTTCTTGCAGATATTAGTCAGTTTATTTTTAGAAAACTGGGATTTGGAAGCCTGATATTTAAGGATGATAAGGGCAAAGAAATTGGAAGAGTAAAGTATCTTGCTGACTTTGAAAAAGTTCTCCCATCCATTCCACCTGAAGTACTGGTTTATTATAGCCAGAATAATAGTTTTTCTGCATGGTTAACCGCACATGGTGACATAGAAATGGCCAAAAGAGTTAAACCGGTTCAGGTTTCGGATTTTCCTTCTCTGGAAGAACATAAGGACTTCCTTCTTCAAATTTTTAAACGGATTAGAGAAAAAAGGAATAAAGGTAAAATAGTTGACTTTGATAAAGATATTTTAGGAGAAAGAGATGTTGTCGTAAGACTTGGCAGTGGATCTCTTGGGGGAAAAGGAAGGGGTCTTGCTTTTTTTAATGCACTGCTTACAATTATGGATATTGATTCAAATTTCAGAAAAGCAGCTATAGGAATTCCAAAATCTATAATTCTTGGAACTGGTGTATTTGACACTTTTATTGAAACAAATAATCTTGTTGATATCCATATTGGTAAAAATGATAGTCAGATAAAGAAGATATTTCTTGAAGGATCTCTTCCGGATAATATTAAAGATTATTTAGTACAACTTTTGGAATACTGTAAATGTCCGGTTGCAGTACGATCCTCTGGTTTACTTGAGGATTCTCAGTCCCAGCCATTTGCAGGTGTATATGCCACCTATATGCTTGCCAATAACAGTGAAAATTTTTCTGAGAGGTTTAAACAGCTTACAGATGCAGTTAAACTTGTTTTTGCATCTGTTTATCTGGAAAATGCTGTATCTTACATTGAAACCCTAAACTATGGAATTGAAGAAGAAAAAATGGCTGTTATTATTCAGGAAATTGTAGGGGAACAGCATGAAAACTTCTTTTATCCTCATTTTTCAGGAACTGCCCAGTCCTACAACTATTATCCTATCTCTCATATGGAGCATTCAGAAGGTGTATCCAATATTGCTGTAGGTTTGGGACAATCAGTAGTGGGAGGGGGTAAAGACTATATGTTCTGTCCCTCCCATCCCGATATACAGTACGGCTCCGCAGATGACATGATACGTTCCACTCAAACTGAATTTTTTGCCCTTAATATGTCCAAAATGGAAACAGATCTTACTAAAGGCGAAGAAGAAACATTAGTTAAATTATCTGTTAAAAAAGCTGAAGAACACAAAACTCTTATACATTTAGCTTCTGTTTGGGATAACAGCAATGAAAGGCTTATAGAAGATCTATCTGTTCCAGGCCCAAGGGTTATAAATTTTGCAAACATATTAAAATATAATTATTTTCCACTCTCAAAAATTCTGGAAAAATTACTTGATATTTCACAAAAAGCAATGGGCATTCCTGTTGAAATTGAATTTGCAGTAGATTTAAAAAAGACAAAAGATATTCTGCCAACCTTTTATCTGCTTCAGGTACGACCGCTTTCACATAATGAAGAAGAGGTATCTATAGCACCGGAATATCTTACAAAAGAAAAGTCTTTTCTGTATTCGACAGAATCGCTGGGCAATGGAAACATAAATACAATTTCGGATATAATTTTTCTTGATCCATCTAAGTTTGATAAAACAAGAACCATGGAGATGAAAGATGAAATAAAGGAAATGAATGAAATAATAAAAAGTCAGGACAAAAACTATATACTAATAGGCCCCGGGCGTTGGGGTACCAGAGACAGATTCCTTGGGATCCCTGTAAACTGGGGGGAAATAAACAGAGCAGGAGTTATAATAGAAACCGGACTTCAGGACTTTGATATTGAGCCATCCCAGGGCTCTCATTTTTTCCATAACCTTGTGGCATTGAATATTGGCTATCTTAATATTCCGTATCACCATACAGGAGGAGAATCGTTTATTGACTGGGAATTCCTCGGCTCCCTTAAATTAATAGAAAAAAGAGAGTTTTTTACTCATGTCAAAAATAATAATCCTTTTTCTATCTTAATGGATGGTAAGGCAGGTTCTGCAGTAATTCTTAAGTAAATGCTAATCACCCTAAATTGATACAATTTTATATTTAAAGTCTACACAGGTATAATAAATATCAAATATATAACAATAAATTAAAAATAAATATTGACATCTGCTATTTTCGGCGTTAGTCTGTATCAGCAAATTATTTTATTCAAAGGAGATTTGAAAATGGCGGAATATACCGACAAAGTTTATGATGGATTAAAAAAGAAATATTACTGGGAAAATGAATTTCTTCAGGCAGCAAGAGAAGTTCTTGATTCACTGTCTCCATTTTTGGAGAATGCACCCAAATATCAAAAAGCAAAGATTCTTGAAAGATTAGTAGAACCTGAAAGAACTATTATTTTCAGAGTACCCTGGGTAGATGCAAAAGGGGAGGTTCAGGTTAATACAGGCTATCGAGTCGAGTTTAACAGTGCTATTGGACCATATAAAGGGGGATTACGTTTACATCCTTCTGTAAACCTTGGTATTTTAAAATTTTTAGGTTTTGAACAAATATTCAAAAACAGCCTGACAGGTCTCCCTATGGGAGGTGGAAAAGGTGGTTCTGATTTTGATCCAAAAGGGAAAACTGATAATGAAGTAATGTCATTTACCCAGTCTTTTATGACTGAATTATTTCGTCATATTGGAGCCGACACTGATGTTCCTGCAGGGGATATTGGTACAGGGGGAAGAGAAATAGGTTTTCTATTCGGTCAATATAAAAGACTGAAAAATCGATTTGAAGGAGTTCTGACAGGAAAGGGTCTCAACTGGGGAGGTTCTTTGATCAGACCGGAAGCTACAGGATACGGAGCTGTTTATTTTGCTGAAGAGATGCTTAAGACAAAGGGTGAATCCTTTGAAGGGAAAACCGTACTACTCTCAGGTTCCGGAAATGTTGCCCAATATGCTCTTCAAAAAATAAACAGCCTGGGTGGCAAGGTTGTTTCACTTTCTGATTCCAGCGGCTCAATTATTGATAAAGATGGTATAAGTCAGGAAAAACTTGAGTTTGTTCTGGACCTCAAGAACAACAGAAGAGGCAGAATTAAGGAATATGCTGATGAATACAAATGTGACTATTTTGAGGGTAAAAGGCCATGGGAGCTTTCTAAGGCAGATGTAGCACTTCCCTGTGCAACCCAGAATGAAATATCTCTGGAAGAAGCAAAAACAATGGTTAAAAACGGTGTTGGATGTATTACAGAAGGAGCTAATATGCCTACCGAACCAGAAGCTGTTGAATTTTTAATTGAAAATAAAATACTTTTTGGACCTGGAAAAGCTGCAAATGCTGGTGGAGTTGCAACCTCCGGCCTTGAAATGTCCCAGAACAGCATGAGGCTTGCCTGGACCAGTGAAGAAGTTGATACAAGACTGCATAATATTATGATTAATATACATCAGTCATGTGTGGATGCTGCTGCAGAAGTAAATGCCCAGGGCAACTATGTGGATGGTGCAAATATAGCAGGGTTTAAAAAAGTTGCTGATGCTATGCTCGACCAGGGTGTAGTCTAGCACTGTAGAGACACCGCCGTAAAGACGCCCAAGTTGGGCGTCTCTACGCGGCGTCTCCACAGGGGATGTTTCTTTTGACAAAAATAGGTAAAACCTATAGCATTATCGCAAATGAAAAATAGTGAAAATCAGTATAAGAAAATTTTTGAAAATCTCCCTGACATATATTTTGAGACAGATTTGGAAGGAACAATACTTACCATTAGCCCGTCTGTAAGAAGTAGCACAGGCTATGATATAGAATTTTTAATTCGAAAAAATATAAATTTACTCTTCAAGGGCAATAAATATCCAACATTATTTTCAACGCTCTTATCTTCCGATAAAGCAATATCCAATTATGAAATAGAACTAACATCAAAAAACGGTAAAATTCACCACACTTTAGTTTCAGCAAATCTACTTTTAGATGAGAATGGTATTAAAATGGGTATTTTCGGCTTAATAAAGGACATTTCTGACAGAAAAGAAAGGATCGATAAGCTATATAGATTTGCAAGCTATGATGAAATGACCGGAGTATATAACAGAAGAGTTGGTATTGAATTCTTAAATCAGGAATTAAAAAAGTTAAAAAGGGGAAATACATTTTTAAGTATATGCTATATTGATATTAATGATTTAAAAATTGTAAATGATAATTTTGGTCATGAAGCCGGTGATATTCTGATAAAAATAATAGTATATGATATAAAAAAGGCAATGAGGGAATCTGATATTCTAAGCAGACTTGGGGGCGACGAATTCCTGCTTATTTTACCGGACTGCAAACTTGATAAAGTTAAAAATATATGGAAACGTGTTCAAAAATCACTTAAAAAACGTAACGAAGATAAATCGAATCCTTATCAAATTAGTGCAAGTTATGGTTTTGCAGAAACAAATTCTAAAAACCCTCTTAGCTATGAGGAGTTACTGCAGATAGCTGACAAGAGGATGTACAGCAACAAAAGGCGAACAAAAAAGAAATTACTTAAAGCTGATTTTTAGAATTGCTATACCGTAATTACTCTACCCGGATGTGTATAAATATTCATCCGTCTGCCTCTGACAAATCCGCAGAGAGTTATTCCGTAGGTATTTGCAAGATCTATTGCTTTATCCATTGGAGCAGATACAGATGCAATCAATTTTACTCCTATTTTAATCATTCTAATAACTATATCAGAAGATATTCGTCCCGAGGAAACAAAAATTCCATCCTCAAAATTAATGTCTGATTTTAATATTTTGCCAATAACTTTATCAACAGAATTCCTTCGGCTTACATCATCCGCCCAGAACAAAATTTTATCTACAGCAAAAGCAGCCATGTGGACACCTCCTGTATTATGATATACTGAAGGTAAGTTTTGAAAATCCCTCATAAGATCCAAAATTTTATCAGCCTTGTATGTGGAAGACTCAGAAATACAAAATTCAGTTCTTCTCAATCCAGCTTTTTGCTGAGCTTCTACAACCATCTGTCTGAAAGACTGACCGGGTAAAGCAATATTAGAGCTTACATAAAACGAACGTTCTTTTTGGACATAATCAATTTTAATTTTTTCTTTAATGTGACCTTTTACATAAAGCAGACCGGAAATAAGATCATCTATCTCCTGATCAAGAACTGGAGTCTGGTATATAAGTTTATCATTTAAAAACAAATTGAACCAGTTTTCACATATAACAGGATCTTTAATTCTGGAAGAAACACCGTGTTTATATCTAATAATTGTTTTATCAGAAAATATCATATTTTAATTAATTTAAGATCTGCCTGAGTATTTATATTTAGAAAAGACTTAAGGCCTATTCCTGCAAACATAAGATCACTCTGTTCGATAACAATTTTTGGCATATTTTCAATTACCCTCTGTAAATGATATTCTCCACTGGAAAAGGCTTCTTCCCAATAGGGAAGTACATTTTTTGGATATAAACCCAGAAAAGGCTGATACTTACCATTCACATGAATAACTGTTGCTCTGTTTTTATCTCTCCTATCCCATAAAAATTCCAAAACTTTTTTCTCAAAAAAAGGGATATCGCAGGCAAGCAGAAGAAGCCAGTCAGTAATAACAGGCATAATGGAAATAATCCCGCTAATTGGTGTAGAAACCGAATGAAAATCTTCGATTATATTACA
>JALTGJ010000408.1 GCA_027077185.1 Spirochaetales bacterium
ATGTTTCCATCCCTGATCATTATGGCGGACAGTTACATAAAATGTCCAGCTGCTATTCGAACTTTGCACAGCTTTTACAAACTCCACCTGGGCATAGTTTAGATCTGGATTGAATTCTTTTGCCACTTTCTCTTCTGCTGATAGATTAAAGGAAATAAACAAGACTAAAATAATTATTGATGTTATAGTTTTCATGGATTAAATATACACAATATTTTTACATTAGTAAATTACTAATTTTTTTTATGTAAAATATTTCTATTTAGGAGATATTGATGGAAAAGCTACGAATAGGACTGGGTCAGTTAAATACAAAAGATAACATAGAAAATTCCTTTAAACAAATAGTTCTGCAAGTAAAAGAGTGTTCAGAATATGGTGCCCGAATGATTATTTTCCCGGAACTTTCAACCTACCTATCCGAAACTTCAACATTGGAAATTGCCCAGACTATTGATGGAGAAATAATTAGCATATTTAAAGAGCTGGCAAAAAAATATAATATATACATTCATAATGGAAGCTTTGTTGAAAAAGGAAAAACAGAAGGAAAATCATTTAACACATCAGTTCTTATAAACCCAGGCGGAGATATTGAAGCTATATACAGAAAAATTCATTTATTTGATATAGAACTGAATAAAAATTTATCCTACAGGGAATCCGACAGATATGAAAGAGGAGATTCCATTGTAAACCATAATTCTGCAATTGGTAATTTTGGATTTTCAATCTGTTATGACCTTCGCTTCCCTGAACTTTACAGAGAACTTACCTTTAATGGGGCAAAACTGATATTTGTTCCAGCTGCATTTACCATGCACACAGGAAAGGATCACTGGGAAGCTCTTCTTCGTGCAAGAGCAATAGAAAACCAGGTTTATATTGCAGCTCCAAATCAGATTGGAGAGCACCCGGATAACAAGTTTTGCTACGGTAACAGCATGATAATTGATCCCTGGGGAAAGGTAATTGCAAGGGCATCAGACAAAACAGGAGTAATTATCGCAGACATAGACTGGAATTATCTTGAAGGTATCAGAGAAAAATTACCAAGTCTTAAAAACAGAGTTGATCTGGAGTATCTATAGTGCTGCAGATACGCCCAGATTGGGCGTATTTACAGCATGTGATATATCCGAAGATTATTTGTTACATTACCATCCTTACACCGACACCATATATTCCCTGCCATCCGACATAACCATATTCCAGAGTAAGCCACAAATTTTTCTTCATTTTCCAGGATACGGAATCAAATGAAGCAAAACCAAGTTTTATTGGCTCGGAATAATTTTTTGGACCTAATCCATAATCCCAACTGTAGCTATAGCCATATAAACCCAACCCCAGACCAAAGGTAAAGTCAAATTCCAAATTATCGCCAAAATCAAAACCCTTATGAACAGTAGCCAATGGAGCAGCTCCATAGTCTATACCTGAATAACCGGAAAGAAGGTAGAAACCAAATATACCCCGGGCTGCCAGACCCCATTCCATAGGGAATTCAGGAATAAAGTTAAGATCTCCCATAATCATTTCTGCACCGGCACCAACAGAAAGACCATAAGTATTCAACCCAACTATACCAGTTAAATTAACCTGCCCTTTTTTATTATAATTTGCTTCTGTTGTACTATCCGCAAACAGACCTCCACTTACCATTACTACAAGTAATAATCCAATTACAATTAAACGTTTCATAAATTCTCCTTTTAAATTATATTCAATTTAAGCATATTAGCATAAAAATATTCAGAAAACAATCATAGAATTCACGTAGAGACGCCCTATAGGGCGTCTCTACGGGTGCATTTATGCATTATAGGTAGATGAAGAAATGTTTCCGCCGGTTCCGGTCCAGTTTGTATGGAAAAATTCTCCTCTTGGTTTATCTGTTCTCTCATAAGTATGAGCACCGAAGTAGTCTCTTTGTGCCTGAAGAAGATTCGCAGGAAGCCGGTCATTTCTGTATCCATCAAAAAATGAAAGAGCCGTGGACATTGCAGGAACAGGGATTCCCAGTTCTACAGCCTTAACAACTACTCTTCTCCAGGAAGCTTGTGCATTTTCTACAATCTTTAGAAAATAGTCATCCAAAAGAAGATTTTTTAGATTTGGTGCCTTATCAAATGCTTCCTTAATTTTCCCCAGAAAAACACTTCTTATAATACATCCGCCCCTCCACATAAGAGCTATCCCGCCATAGTTGAGCTTCCAGTCATTTTCCTTTGCAGCTTCTCTCATTAACATAAATCCCTGTGCATAGGATACAAGCTTTGAGGCCAGAAGGGCCTGTTCAAGATCATCTATAAATTCTTTTTTATCACCGGAA
>JALTGJ010000409.1 GCA_027077185.1 Spirochaetales bacterium
AGGACGGGTTTTCCCTTTTTTTACACTCATAGCCTGAATTTTGGCATAAACCTTTGCTGTTTCTAGTGAGAAATCAATTATAGGCAAAGAATCTTTTAGTATTAAATTATAGGCGTTCCATAAATTATCCGATTGTTTCATTTCCAAACCCTGAAGAATTTCGGTTTCACAAAATATAGATATACATAGATTATTATCTCCAATTTTCTTCCAGTGATAAATAACTGTATCTAAAGGATACTTTTTTATGGGTTGGGAGTATACAGATGTATCGAGAAGGTGAGTTATAGCCATGCTAGTCATCCAATGGATTAATATATTTCTCTACTTTTCGTGGGGGAAGGCTAAAATCTTCATTAAAAATTATATTTCCAGTTAAAAATTTTTTTCTTTTATTCCATATATTTGATTTAATATCCTTATTTTCTATTGGTATAATTCTTACCATTGGAATCCCCCTTTTTGTTATAAGTATTGGTTCCTGGGTTTCTTTAACAGCTTCACATATTTCAGATATTTTTGTTTTTACTTCATAAATGCCCATTGATTTCATCATTTAAGCATACTGGTTAACTGGTCTATTGTCAATATATCCCACCAGGTAATATAAGTCATAATTACTATTCCCTGAAATTTAACAGTGACGTTGAAATCCAAAATTTACTATTCTAACATTTTCTTGCTTCCAGTTCTTTTACTCTGTCTTTTAGTTCTTTAATTCTAAATTCCCTTTCTACAAAAAGCTCATTAAAATGCTCCAGTTCAACATTCTTTTTTTCAAGAGTTTTAGTTCTTAACTTGAGGGCTTGAAAATAATTTCTTGACAACAGAGTATGAATATTTTATTGTTCAGACAACCGCAACTGTTTAGGAGCAAAAGGGTTAGGAGATAAAGAGAATGAGAAAAAACATTTCTATAGTATTAGTGTCTCTGGTACTATTGTTTTTTTACGGATGTCCTAATCCAAGTATTCCAACATCAATCAGTGAGAAAGCAATTACATCTTTCATTTTTATAAATTTGAATCCTGCAGTTAAGGGAATAATTACAGGAACAACAATAAAAGCTGCAGTACCTTATGGAACAGATGTGACAAATCTTGTGGCAGTTTTCACGACAACAGGTACAAGTGTTAGTGTGGGCGGTATAACACTGAATAGTGGAACTACCGTGAACGATTTTACTAATCCTGTAACATACACGGTAACAGCAGAAGATGGAACAACACAGGATTATACAGTAGAAGCTATTTTTCCTGCTGCAGCCATTGAAGATTCGGGATTTACAAGCGCAACTATTCCCGGTGACTCTGGCAAGGTAACATTATCAGAGTCTAAAGAAACAATTACCATGATTAACGCAAACAATTCAGAAAATATGACTTTTCCCACCGGAACTGATGATAGCACAACGACAACTCTTACAACAAAATTTTTTATTGCGGAAACCGAAACAACAAATACAGTGGTTGCAGCTGTATTTAAATGGGCATACAATAATGGAAAATTCAGTTCTACAGTTACAGATCCCAATGGTTTGAACACAATAACCGTAAAACACGGAGGACAAGAGCTTCTTGATTTAGGGAATTCGGATTGTCATGTCCATTATGACGGTTTGGGTCGTTTTTATGCTGAAGGCGGATATGAAAAAAAGCCGGTAACCAATATAAGCTGGTATGGAGCAGTAATGGTTTGTAACTGGCTTACGGAAATGAGGGATGGAAATAACTGTAATGTTGTTTACACAAATATAGACACAGCCTGGATTGATGATGAAACAATAGAAAATGTTTCGAGAAACGGTTATCGCCTACCGTCTTATGCTGAATGGGAGTATGCAGCACGGTACAGAGGATCTGATTCAACCAATACGGTTAGCGGCTATAACAATCCCCATTTTACGAGAGGAGATTCAGCTAGCAATGCTATAGACGGTTATTATTCTCCAGAGGCCTGTCAAACAGTAGCAGTTTGTAGCGACTTAAATCCCAGACCAGGCGATGAAGCGGTTGTTAAGAGCCTGGGCTCCGACAGTGCCAATACTCTTGGAATATACGACATGAGCGGAAATGTGTTTGAATGGTGTTTTACTGAAAACGGTTATTACCGTGCTTCCCCCGGGTGTAGCTGGGTACATGCGGATACAGCATTGCAAGTTGGTCAAGAGTTTGACACACTCCCGGACAGAAAGGATGGAGATCTTGGTTTCCGTCTCTGCAGGACAGCAGCTACTACTGTTTCTTCCAGCAGTGCAAAAGGAATAACCTCTTTCAATTTTGAAACCCTGTATCCTTCAGTAAAAGGGACAATTACCGGAACAGGAATAACAGT
>JALTGJ010000410.1 GCA_027077185.1 Spirochaetales bacterium
TGAGACCTTTTCAGGTGCTGTGGTAAAATCGTAAAGAGCATCAGGATCTCTATCGAAAGCGACTGTTGTACCAATCTGAAGATTTTTAATTATTGGTATTTCCAGAGATGTTAAAGGCCTTACATAGAGCCTTGTCCCAAATACATCCATTTTTGCCAGGTTGCCTGCAAATGTCTCAATACCGACATAAGGGAAGTTAAACAGATTTCCGTCAAGATCAAGAGCAAGTCCTACTATTCTTTTTTCCGGCAGAAAGTTTGTATTGGAATAATTGCCCATAATAAATCCGTTTCCAAGAGTACCGTCATCAATTGATCCTATTTTACCAAAAAGAGAATCTCCCTTGTGGCCGTATCGTATATACCGGAAAATTGGAAGGTATATATCCCAAAAGCTTCGGTCGGAACCTATGGTCCAGTCCTGTTCTCTAAAATCAAAGTTTCCATTGCCATCATCAAAGCGATAATGAAAGGTAAGATCCAGTCCAATTCCAAATTTGCCAAAAGAAAAGTCCGGATTAATAGTCAGCATCTGGTATGAAACAGGAGTGCTTCCTTCTGTAATTGATTCTGCTCCAATCTCAAGATCCATTGCAAAATTAAAGCCTGTATCCTCTCCCTCAGCACTGAATGCCGGTAGAATAAATACAGATATAAGTAGTAATAAAAATATTTTTTTAAGTAAATTCATAACATCTCCTTTATTATAGAAAGTATACACCAGAGAGTTAAAAAAAAACAGCAGTTATATAATTAAATATGGAATTTAGAATGTCAATTTTGCTGAAATTCCGGCTTCCATACCAAAAAGATAATATTTTATGAAGCTGTCAGACTGCTTAATATTTTTTTGATCTATTCCCAGTCCTGCAAAAATTGAAATATTCCCCTTATCCTTAAAAACAAGATTTGTAGAATGATTTACAGTTAGTGTAGCAGTAGAGGTATTTAAGCTGTAATCTGAGGATGTAGATAATGTAAGTTTTTCACTGTGTTCAAAGTATGGTTTACTGTCATTTTTCGTACTCTGAAAAACCGGTATTTTTATAACCCTATCCGGTATAACTTCCCATGTATAGGAAGCTGAGGATTTATTTTTCCAGACTACAGGAAGCCAGGAGAATGTTTGGTTGCTCTCAAACTGGATGGAATCCTTTTTATTTATCTTTAAATTTAGAAAAATTATATAATTTAAACTAAAAACAGGCTCAGTAAATATCTTTGTTGTGTAGTTCCCAAATTTTCCGGTTATGGTTAGAATATTTGTAATTTCCTCTGTCTGATACCACTTAAAAATGGGGCTGGTTCCAAGATTTCCAAAGATATTCAGGGCTGTTGCCTTTGATTCCAGTTTAACATTCATGCTGTCAGTTACAGAATCAAAGTCCCTGTTTAAGTTTCTTGAAAAATTTAAATTTAAAGCTGAAGGCATAAAAATATCTTTGACCCCTGAACCCGGTGGCCGTGAAAAATTAAGAGAGAATTCTGGTATATAAACTGCACTCCTTTCTTCTGTTGTACTGTTCTTAAACTGTGTTCCAAAGTTCGGGAAAAATATTTCCCAGACAGGGGCAGAAGTATAGTAGTAAGTTTGTAATCCAATATTCTTAAGTGATTCTTCTGCATCAGTAAAAAAATTATTGTCTGTAGTTAAATCTCTGCTGTTATTTATAGTTTTTGAGTATTTTGGAGTAAAATCCCACTTGTCAATATTTTCTGAATTAAAAGAATATTTTGCATTTACAGCAAGTACCTGGTCTGAAGAAATTTCACGAATATTAATTCCAGATACGGTGCTTTTAAAGTTTTCGGTTATTTCCATTATACCTGTATTAAATTTTATAACAGGCTTAATAGTAATATTTGTGCTGCGGTCATTTAGTCCTGGAGAAGGTATAAATAGTGAGTAGGATTTTACAAACTTTTCTAAAGAATCCATATTACCATAGGGGGATTCCTTGCTTGTCATGGTAAAGTCTGCACTTGCAGCAAGTCCGGAACTTTCAGTCCAGGAGGTGTTTGACAATATACCCCAGTTTTGAATAAGGTTTTGAGCACTGAATGTCGAGTCTCCTGAAATAACAAGATCTGAATCTAAAAATTTTGCTTCTATGGAGCTTTCTCTCATAGTGGAAAATGTAAGGGGTAAATTTATTTCACTGTATTTATCTTTTACAATTAATCCATTATTAAAAAAAGGAATTGCAATTGACAGAGCAGGAGATGCAAATAGTTCAGTATTCTGCCATTGGAGATTAAGGCTTCCATTTATACGCATGGCAAAAAGAGAAATTGCGGCATCGGATGCAGTATAAATTGTGGAGTCGCTGTTG
>JALTGJ010000411.1 GCA_027077185.1 Spirochaetales bacterium
ACCATAGATATGGTCTCCTATATAGAGTATTTCACTACCGGGAACGTCAAGATCTTCCTGGAGTTTCTGGAACCATCCTCCCTGATAAATACCCTTTGCCACAGAACCTATATGATTTGTCATCTGGCCGGTTTCCTGATCAATTTTAAGGAACCTTCCGGGATGCTCAAAAAATCCGGGTTTATCGGCCAGGGTTATAACTATACTAAAAACATTTTCCCATTTTTTGTGTTTTTTCCAATACGGGTTTAGAGCGTAATCAAGAAGTGATTTTGTGTAATCATAGTCCGAATTTGTAATTATTATTAGTTTTTTACCATAGTCTAAATATTTTTCCATAAGTTCAGGAACCTGGGGGTCTGTTATCACATATTTTTTAAAGTCACTTTTTATATAGGATTTAAGTGTGTCATCCTGATGGATAATATCCAGAACTAGTTTAATATCATCTGCTATCTGGTGATAATTGGGGAGGTTTTTTCCATCTTCTTTTAGTTGAACCAGTTGGGAAAATATAACACCGCTTGAGATTGCAAAAGATGTATCCAGACTAACAAATTCAGGGCTTTTAATATCAATAGCCATTTCTTTGTAAATTTTATTTTGTTCTTTATACTCAACTTCCTTCAGTCCATGATAGGCAATTTTTACCTTCCCATACCTGCTGAGTTGCAGAAGGTTTCCATTTGTTTTATCAATTACAAGACCCACTATAGATCGTTTGAAGTCAAATTTTAATTTAAGAATCGATTCTGGATAGTTCAGTTTTTTGTTAAGTACCTTTAATGCTTCCCTATGTGTTAGTTCTTCCAGTTTTTCTGTATTATATCCTACAAGTGTATAGTCCATATCAAAGCCTATAACCTTTATTTGTTTTAAGTTTAAAATTCTGTTTATATAAACTGACATTCCAGGCCTCCCAGTATTTATTGTTGTAGTATAGGATATATTATCCAGGTGATAAATGTCATATCCTGATTGATCTTTTTGCTGTTTTTTATTAGTATTTGGATGATTTTTGGAGGAAGTTATGAAAAAACCGGCTTTAGTAATTATGGCAGCAGGGATGGGCAGCAGATATGGTGGTGTTAAGCAGATAGAACCCGTAGGTGAACATGGGGAAGTAATTCTTGATTATTCAGTATACGATGCTGTAAAAGCAGGGTTTGGAAAAATAGTTTTTATAATTCGTAAAAACCTTGAAGCAGATTTTAAAGAGGCTGTTTTTGATAGACTTCCTTCCGATATTGATGTTGATTATGTTTTTCAGGAGCTGGATTCTGAGCTGCCCTTTGCAGTTCCATTAAACAGAACAAAACCCTGGGGGACTGCTCATGCAGTACTTTGTACAGCCGGAGTTATTGATGGTCCTTTTGTTGTAATAAATGCCGATGATTATTATGGTTCGGCAGTATTCTCCGATGTAATACCCTTTCTTAAGGAAATGGAAGAGGGCAGTACAGATTTTGCTATGGCTGGTTATACCCTGCAAAAAACTCTTTCTAATCATGGATATGTTTCCAGAGGTGTTTGCCAGGCAGATTCAAATAATCTTCTTACAAGTATAGTTGAATATGAAAAGATTGAGATTATAGACGGGAAAATTGTAGCAAAACGTCTTAAATCTGATAATTCTGAAATAATGACAGGAAAAGAGCCTACTTCTATGAACTTTTTCTGTCTTGGTCCGGCTTTTTTTGATAAAATTAGAGAAGGACTAAAAGAATTTCTGTCCGATAAAGACAATCTTGCCAAAACTGAAATATATCTTCCTATTCTGCTGGATACTCTTATAAATAAAAATGAAGCTACTGTTAAAGTTATTCCTACGGATTCATCATGGTTTGGTATGACTTACAAAGAGGATAGTCCAATTGTAAAAAAAGCATTTAAGGACTTAATTAAAGCTGGGGTGTATCCGTCTCCACTCTGGGAAAATAAAGATTAATTTCAGTCCCTTTTCCCTGGATAGAATTTACGGTAATAAATCCATTGTGCTGTTCAATTATTGAGTATACGGTTGAAAGTCCCAGCCCATTTCCTGTCTCTTTGGTAGAAAAATACGGGTCAAATATTTTATTTAGAATATCTTTAGGAATGCCGGAACCTATGTCTTTAATTTCTATCTGTACGTAATTCCCATATGGAATTTCGGTTCCTGATATTATAATATTTTTATCTATAGATTTATTTTCTAATTTTATGTCTATCCTCCCTTCTTCTTTCATTGCCTGATTTGCATTTATAACAAGATTTTGAATTACCTGTGAAATTTGTCCTGTATCAATGTTTACTTTCCATAAATTATCTTCTATTTTAATATTGTATTCAACATTGGATCCGCTAAGTACAAACCTGGTAGTATCTTTTATAATATTTTCCAGGGATGCAACTTTTAAAACAGGTGCGCCTCCTTTGGAAAAGGTTAAAAGCTGATGGGTCAGGCCACTGGCTCTTTTTATTACCTGTTGCATATTTTTTAGACTTTTAGTTATTTTAATTGAATCATTTTCATTTAGATAGTACTCTATAAGGCTTATGTTTCCAAGAATACCAGTAAGCAGATTATTAAAATCATGAGCTATTCCTCCTGCAAGTACCCCCAGTGATTCAAGTTTTTTAACTTTTCCCACCTGTTCTTTTTCTTTTAGAACCTGCTGTTCCAGTTCCTTTCTTCTTGTAACATCAATAATTCCTCCCAGCCCAAGAAGGGTGTTTTGGACATTGACTTTACTTGCAGAGAGTGCAATCCAATGTGTACTTCCGTCCTTAAATATTACCTTTATTTCATAGTTATCTATTATATCTTTACCTTCCAGCCTTCCTTTGGCTCTTTTTAGAACTAATTCTTTGTGATCAGGGTGAATTAAATCAATAAAATTTTTTGTAAGAAGTTCTTCTCTGGAATAACCAATTTTCCTGCAGAGATAGTCATTTGCATAGTTTAATATACCATTTTCAGTGTATGTAAAAATTCCCAGATTTAATTTTTCTGTTATTGTTCTGAATTTTTCTTCGCTTAATCTGGCTTCATTATTGGACTTTCTTAGATAATATATAAGTATCCGTGTGGTAATAATTGTAAAAATAATAAATAAATTAAATAAAATTAAAGCCCCTGCAAATTCTTTATCTGAAGGAAGGGTACGGAAATTTCTCCATGAAATAAATGTTACAGCAGTGGTAAGTAATAGTGACCCAGCAGTAAAAATCATAAAAATATTTTTTTCCAGTAATAACCCTGCAGTTACAATTAATATTGGGATAAGATACAAAGTTGTATCAAAAATATTCCCTCCATAATAGGAGGAAATTAGGGATGCCAAAAGAATCCCGGATAAATATATTAGAGAAGCTATTGTTGTTTTTTTTAGATGAAGTAAAAAGAAAGACAGAACAAAAAAGATAAAAGCAGTTAGAGATGCTGCTACACCTTCGTGCCACTTTATACCATATGCCAGGAATGTAACAAATATAGATGCAGGTATACTTATATGTAATAAAATTTTAAGAAAGTGGGATTTTCTATTTTGGATTGCATTTTTAGAGAATGGAGAAAAGGTTGAAGTTTCCATATTTTAATGGTAATTGATATATTTTGGGATGTCAAATAGTAAATTTATGTGGAATTCATAAATATTTGTGCTAGAGTGGTGGTTATGAATAAAAAAAATCTTGTACTATTTACGGCTGCTATACTTTTTCTGGGTGCATGTTCTTCAAGGCAAAATATTTATATTGCAAATTCAGGGAAAGGCTCTGCTTCTATAGATGTAAATTTGAATTCTATTGTTATCAATTATGTCAGAGATCTTCTTGGAGGATTTTCCGGGGAGAACCAAACTAATGTCCGGATTTTTGATATTCAAAAAATAAAAAATACTGTTATTGGGCTTGATGGTGTATTTTTGACTGAAATTACCAGTGATAGTCCGGAAAATCTGCATTTAACCTTTAGTTTTAATAATCCATCAAATATTTTTAAAAATCCTGCAGACTCCGATATTCCTGAATTAATTTCATTCAGCAGCTCTAAGCATGGAAATAAAATCAGAAAAAAATTAAATATAATTCTTACAAGGGACAATTTCAAGTTGGCAGCATCGCTTCTGGGACTGGAAAATTCAGAGGTCCTTGAAACTTTTGGCCCCCAGGAAAATCCTTATACAAGTAATGAATATCTGGATTTGATGGATTATCTCTTTGATGAATATGATACTTCTGCAAATATAAGGGCTATAGTCCAATCTTCCAGAATTCTAATAAATTTACAGACAGATGGTCGGATAGTTTTCAGCAAAGGCTGTAAGGTTTCAGATTCAGGTTCGTCTGCTGTTATTGAGATACCCTTGTTGGATATTGTTACTTTAGAGGAGCCCATCAGGATTTCTGTTGAATGGGAGTAAGTTAAAGAGCAATTTTCTTGACAGCTCAATTTTTTACTATTATGATGTATTTATGCGTACTACATTGAATATAAATGATGTATTTATGCTTTTGTTAAAAGAAAAATCTCTGGCAGTTAATAAAAACCTCACTAAACTGGTAAATGACCTATTAAGAAGTAGTTTGATACCCGTTGCTGAACAAAATGGATCTTTCTATCAGAAAACCTATTCTTTAGGTGAGCATCCAGGGATTAATTTTCACAAATCATTGGATTTGGCAGCATAATTGAAAACGGAATACTCCATTTGGTTTTCTCCGATTAACCACATCATCCAGGGTCTTTGCTAATCCTCTTACACCGTCAGAAGCCTGGGACATTATAGATTCCTGGTTGGAGAGAAGTGTAGTGCATATTCTGAATCCGGGGTCTAATCACTTCCAGATATTACGAACCCTTATGTTGGATAATGGGACAGGTGGGAATTTGACTACCGATGCTCATCTTGCAGCATTAGGTATTGAATACAATGGAGTGCTGTATACTGCCGATAATGATTTTAAACGTTTTGCCCGCTTAAATGGATTAACCCTCTTAAGAAATAATAAAAATGTTATCGATCAGGAAACAAGAATATTACTAATGCTGGGAAGCCACCAGAATTTTTATAAAAACATGAAACAAATTGTTAATTAGTTGAATTCTATCTTGACCATTTACCCTGGCACTATTGCGTTATTTATTTAATTGGTCTCTTTAATTGAAATCCCTGATGCAGTCACCCCGGAGATAATTGCAACAGCAGCTGCGATAATGAATACCCAATAGTACCCGTAATGGGCCCAGAGAATTCCGGCACCCAGGGGTGCGGTCATAGAAATGATGTGTTCTATGGAAATACCCATGGCCAGGGTCGGGGTTAAATCATTTTTATCTTCAAGAATTTTAGAAAGATAGGTTGTTCGTGCTGTTCGAAGCGAAAAAAGAAGTTCATCCAGGACAAAAGCTCCTGAGAGTATTGGCAGAGCCAGGTAGGCAGAAAAGAGCAGAGGAGAGACAGCGTACACTGTGGAAAGAGAAACAATAAAAACCGCGTCAATCATAAGTATTTTACGTTCTCCAAACCTGTCAATAAGTTTTCCAAGATAGGGTTTCAGAAATACACCAATTACAGCTGCTATAAGAAGTAACTGTGCAAGGTCAGCTGCTTCCCTGTGATACATTTTAATAAGCAGCCAGGGACCAAAAACAAGAAAAAGCTGTTTTCTCACACCAAAAAGAGCTGCGAGCAGGTAAAACCTGGTGTATTTCTTTTTGAGGACAAATTTGAATCCCCGGGGTTCCGATTTCTGCACACCTCTTTTTTGAAGAAAATACAACACCCCGGCTATGAGAGAGATGATAAAGGCACCTAAATAGAGGGTGCTGTAGCTGACATGCAGTTTTCCCATAAATATCCAGATAAGCAGTGTTCCCACGATGATCCCCAGAGAGCGGATACTGTTCATCTTACCAAGAATGTGACCTCGGTTTCCTCCGTGGGCATATCCAATGGCAATGGGTTCAATAATCGTCATATGAAGATGACTTCCCAGTGACCAAAGCATCATGAACAATACCATGGATGTGTAGGTAGGAGAAAAGAATCCAAGCCCCAAAAGGCCGAGACCGCTTATTACTATAGAAATACTCAGAATATTTACTTCTCCGATAAAAAGAATGGAACTGATGATGAATGTTGTGAGAAGCCCCGGAAGTTCTCTTGGAAATTCCAAAGCACCTCGCGCCTGGGCACCGATACCGAAAATATCATTCAGGTAAGTATGAAAAGTACCTTGAAGTGCTGTTGATATTATACCGGCAAAAAAAAGACCGGAAACAAATAATATAAATGAGTTGCTGCGCTTTGTCTGCAATGGTGTTTACTCCCTCTAATTATTATTTTACTCTAAGGTATTTTTAGATTTCTCCTTTAATGATTTTTCCAAAAGTGTAAGCATGGTATTCTGCTCTTTTTTATCCAGTCTGCCAAGTAGAATTTTTACTCTATTTTCTCTATATCTTTTAATTTGGCTGTAAAGTTTTTTACCTTTAATACTTAGTGTTAGCAACACAACCCGGCCGTCTTTTTCATCGGATTCTCTTTTTATTAACTCCCTTTTTTCAAGTTTTTTTATTCCTACACTAATTGATGGAGCTGTTAAACCAAGTTTGAGAGATAGATCTTTTACTGTCAACTTCCCGGAAGCAGCTAACTCGTCAATTATATTAACCTGTGATGGGGTTATTCCAAGTTTATTTGGAGGGGCAGTTTCCTCTCCTTCCTGTTTAAGAGATATTAATATTTCTATTAATCTTTGTTCGTTTGTCATGATTTGTAGGAAATGGCATCGACGGGACAGACTTCCTGGCATTTAAAACAATCAATACAGTCATTTTTTATAACTTTTCTTTTTTTAGTATCAAGGGTTTCTATAGATTCAACCGGACAGACCTTTTGACATAAGCCGCAGGCTATACAGGATTCATTATCGATTTTTACACTAAATTTTGACGGTTTAGATGAAAGGCTTAAAATAGTTCCATAAGGGCATATATTATTATGCCAGAATGATTCTTCGAATATAAGTGTTACTAAAATTGAAGCTATGGTTACATACAAAAGTATATTTGCTTTTAA
>JALTGJ010000412.1:0-1803 GCA_027077185.1 Spirochaetales bacterium
TATTCCATTTAAAAAGTTTTTCCATCTAATTGCAATTATTCCAATAATATCACCCCCTTTTATAGGTGCACTGTCAATAATAATGCTGTTTGGAAATAATGGTGTAATATCTGATCACCTGCTGCATCTTCAGAATATTAAAATATATGGATTCCGGGGGCTTTTGTTTGCACAGATAGTTACTTTTTTTCCTGTTGCCTACATTACACTCAGGGGGGTGCTGGATTCTATAAGTCCCACACTCGAAGATGCAGCCCTGGATCTGGGAGGAACCCGTTTCAAGGTCTTTAGAAGGGTTACCCTGCCTCTGGCCTTTCCGGGTATTGCAAGTGCAATGCTTGTTCTTTTTGTTGAAACTCTGGCAGATTTTGGAAATCCGTTAATACTTGCCGGAAGTCAGTTTCCGATTTTATCTGTACAGGCATATCTGCAGATTACAGGTATGTACGATCTCCCAAAGGGATCCGCCCTGGCCCTAATATTACTCGTTCCTTCAATATCAATATTTTTTCTTCAAAAATACTGGGTTTCCAGAAAAAAATACGTAACAATTACAGGGAAACCAACATCCTCCACTCTAAAATCTGTTAGCAAAGCTGCCAAATGGATTCTTTTTGCAGTATGCCTGTTCTTCGCTTTAACTATTATTTTAATATATGCGGCAATTCTCTGGGGAGCGTTTGTTAAAGTATGGGGAAGCAATAACACTCTTACTCTGGATCATTTTAAATATGTATTCAGTGTAGGTTTCGGTGCCGTTAAGGATACCCTTGTTATAGCAGGAATCTCTACACCAATAGCTGGTATACTTGGCATGGTTATAGCATTTCTGGTAGTTAGAAAGAAATTTCCACTCAAAAACTTTATGGAAGTTTCTTCTATGCTGAGCTTTGCAGTTCCTGGAACTGTAATAGGAATCGGATACATTCTGGCATTCAATTCACGCCCCCTTCTGCTAACAGGAACACTGCTTATTCTTCTTTTAAATTTTATCTTCAGGTATGTGCCGGTTGGTATTCAATCCGGAGTTGCAATCCTGCGCCAGGTTGATCCCTCTATAGAAGAGGCAGCAATTGATATGGGTGCAGATGCCCGTTCAACTTTTCGGAAAGTTACACTTCCTCTAATGGTTCCGGCATTTTTCTCCGGATTAATATATTCATTTGTAAGAGCCATGACTGCAATAAGTGCCGTAATATTTCTTGTATCTTCAAACTGGAATCTAATGACTGTCCAGATTATGTCCCAGGTTGAATCCGGAAGACTGGGAGCTGCAGCAGCCTTCAGTGTAATTCTCGTCCTTATAATTTTAGCAGCTATAGTTGTAATCCGATCAATTCTAACACTAAAATACGGCCGTTTTGGCGGTACTACATTAAAATTCTAGAGGTAAATAATGAGTCTGAAACTTGTAAACATATCAAAAATATTTAAGGATCCTGACCACGCCAACAAAGAAGTTAAAGCTGTAGAAAATGTTAATCTGGAGATAAATGAAGGCGAAATGGTAAGCTTTCTGGGTCCTTCAGGATGCGGGAAAACAACAACTCTCCGAATAGTTTCAGGATTTGAAACTCCTACTACAGGTGAAGTCTGGCTGGGAAACGAAATGATCAATGACCTGCCTCCTAATAAAAGAGATACAGCCATGGTCTTCCAATCCTATGCAATTTTCCCTCACCTTTCTGTCGGACAGAACATAGCTTTTGGACTGGAACTAAAAGGTGTAAAACCGGATATTGTTAAAAAAGAAGTTAAGGCAATTATGGCTACAATGAATCTTACAAATCTGTATAACAGAAG
>JALTGJ010000412.1:1813-7054 GCA_027077185.1 Spirochaetales bacterium
CTCAGTACTGCTGTTTGATGAACCCCTGTCAAATTTGGATGCAAAGCTCAGAGACCTGATGAGATTCGAGATTAGAAGAATACAGCAGAGTTTTGGCATAACCAGTATATATGTCACCCACGACCAGGCAGAGGCAATGACAGTATCTGACAGAATAGTTGTTATGAACGAAGGGCATATAATGCAGGTAGGTACTCCTTTTGAAATATATTCCCACCCTGCAAACAGGTTTGTGGCAGACTTTATAGGCCGGGTAAATTTTCTTGAGAGTATTGTAGAGGAGAAGGAAGAAAGCGGGAAATACAGGGTTCATATAGGAAAGAACATCAAACTCATAAACAGTTCAACAGGGAATTTTTCCAAAGGTGATAAGGTTTTGACAGTTGTCAGACCTGAATCACTGACTGTCAGCCTGGGAGAAAAAAATAATACTTCTGTTTTTAACGGCATTGTTGAAAAAGCTGTTTATCTTGGGCCAACTGTTGAATATGATATAAAAATAGACGGCAGAGATAACATATCTGCTGTAACCCATAACCCTGTAGTTGAGGGAGTTTTTAAACAGGGTGACAGGGTTAATATCGATTTTAACCCCGGTGCAGCCCATCTTCTTGGACTTTAAATTTTTTTTAACAATCCCTCATAAATGTAGTATAATTAGTAAAGGGGGAATGTTATGGAAAAAATTCTGCTTACCATCGCAAGAGAATCAATAAAAAACAATTTTCTTAACAATAAATCTGATTTTTCATCCTTTTTTAAGGAATACCCTGAGTTAAAAGAGAATGGAGCTTCCTTTGTTACACTTACAAAAAATGGTAATTTAAGAGGGTGTATAGGATCAATCACAGCATACAGATCCCTCCTTGATGATGTTATATCCAATGCCCAATCATCTGCTTTCAGAGATCCCCGGTTTCCGCCCCTAAGTTTTGAAGAACTGGATAAAATAACAATTGAAGTTTCAATCCTGACAAAACCCCAAGTCCTAGAATATAAGGATTATGAAGATTTAAAAAATAAGATTAATTCTGGTGTTGACGGCGTAATATTAAAAGAAGGATATCAGCAAGCTACCTTTTTACCCCAGGTTTGGGATGAATTAAGCAGTTTTGACAGTTTCTTTTCCCATCTCTGCCTAAAAGCAGGAATGGGAAGTGATTGCCTGCAATTGCACCCTGAAATATCTGTTTATCAGGTTGAAAAGGTTAAAGAAGATGAATTTTTATAAACCAGGTAATAACAACGATCTTATATGTACCCTTTGCCGGCATTATTGCAAAATAAAGAAAGGGGCCAAAGGCATCTGTGGTATAAATAAAAATACAGGAAATAAAATTGAATGCCTGGCCTATGGTCATCCTTCAGCCCTTAATGTTGATCCTATAGAAAAAAAGCCATTGTACCATTTCCTTCCGGGTTCCAAAGCTTTTTCACTGGGGACGGTGGGATGTAATTTTCATTGCTCTTTCTGTCAGAACTGGGGAATATCCCAAACATCCAAAATTGATACTTCAAACTATTTCCCCCCTGAACAAATTATAAATCTTGCTCTGGAAAAAGACTGCAGGTCCATTGCCTACACCTATAATGAACCTGCTGTTTTTTACCCATATGCAAGAGACATTGCCCTGGCAGCTAAAAAAAAGGGACTAAAAAATATATTTGTAAGTAATGGATATGAATCTGAAGAAGTAATTAATGACATGAAGGATTTTATTGATGCAGCAAATATCGATCTTAAATCCTTTTCCCCGGATTTTTATAAAAAAAATATGGGAGCAGAACTTCAAAAGGTTTTGGATAACATCAAGATATTTGTACAAAAAGGTATATTTATAGAAATAACTACCCTTATTGTACCTACTCAAAATGATTCAGATGATGAGTTAACAGCAATAGCCTCCTTTATTGCCAATAGTCTGGGAAAAGATACCCCCTGGCATATTTCAGCCTTTCATCCGGATTACAAGGAATTGGAACTTCCTGCAACATCTATCACATCCCTTAAAAAAGCTTATGATATAGGAAAAGGGCAGGGTTTGAATTACATATATATTGGAAATGTTAATTATGAAATCCCTACAGAGTGTCCGGA
Organism: Spirochaetales bacterium; assembly: GCA_027077185.1. The sequence goes on from JALTGJ010000412.1 coordinate 3,912, forward strand.
CTGTAAAACAATACTTATAGAAAGAGATTATTACAGAAAAACCAAAAATTATATGAATGGATCCCATTGTCCGAATTGTGGAAAAAGTATACCAGGAGTATTTAATGCATAAAAGAGAAATGAGTGTTGCAGGATCATTTTATCCTGATAACTGCAGTGAAATACAGAAATATTTAGCTGAATTTAATTCCTCATATAAAAACAAGCAAATTAAACAAAAGGTAAAAGCCGTTATTTCTCCCCATGCAGGATATATTTACAGTGGGTTCAGTGCAAATGCAGCCTTTAACAGAATTGATACCAGCAGTATAAAAAGAGTAATTGTAATTGGCCCGGGCCATAGAGTATATATTAAGGGAGCAAGTACAGCCCTGTATGACAGTTATTCCACCCCCTGCGGAGACATTACTATTGATCTGGAGTATTCAAAAAAACTAATTGAAAAGTATAAATCCCTGTCTTTCATGCCTGAAGCTCACCAGGAACATTCTACAGAAACCCAGGTTCCATTTATTCAGCACTACTGTAAAAATATTAAGCTTGTTGAAATAGTGTATGGAAATACAGACTACACAGAATTAATACCAATAATAAAAGATATTTTTTCCGAAGAAGAAAACCTCCTTGTAATAAGCACAGATCTCAGTCATTTCCACACTCTAAAAAAAGCAAATCTACTCGATAATAACTGTCTGGAAGCAGTAAAGACACTGGATATTTCCAGGCTGGAAACAGGCTGTGAGGCATGTGGAATAATAGGCCTGAAAGCAGTCCTTCAGAGTGCAAAGGAACTTGGACTTAAAAGTGAGCTGATTGATTATAGAACCAGTTATGATGCCAGTGGAGATGCCGAACGTGTTGTGGGTTATATGTCAGCTGTAATAACTTAAATATTCTCTAACAACTTTAGATTTCTAACCGAATCCACAATTAATTTTTGATTTGCCTCAAACCTCTCAAACAAATCTTTTTGCTTTGCACTCATCTCTGAATTATATTTCGATTCAATCATTATCTTATCAGAAGTATAGAAATCTATTTCATTTCCATCTTCATATAAATAATATATTTTCTTTCTATTTCGTAAATTTAAATATATATAATTTTCAAAATAACTTCCAAAATCACGTTCTCCAACAAAAAGATGTTTTATACCTAAATCACACGCATAGATTTTTTTTGCAGATAATATTTTTTCATTTGTTCTACCCCAACGGGCAACTAAATGTATTAAGTAAGTTTCTTCAAAAAAAACTAAATAACGCCGGGCTGTATCAGGCGAAATTTTCAAAATATTAGATATTTTATTTATACTAAGCTGTTTTCCACTTCGTTCCATTAGTAAAGTAAAATAGTCTCTAACCAGTTGGCTGTCTTTCAGGGAATGAAAAGCAGTTATATCTTTTTGAATAATATCTTCAACAAGATTCATTAGATATTCACGATTTGGATTTAAAACATTTTCCGGTAAGCCACCAACTTTTATATATTCTCTAAAATATGATTCATTTAATTGATCATCTCTTTTTTTTAGGTTAATGCCTTTGAAAATTTTATACTCTTCAAAATCCAGTGGTTTTATTTCTAAAGTTACGGATCTTCCTGTTAAATATGCTTGTTTGTCTCTTAGAAGTGAGCTGGAGGAAGATGTTGCATAAATTTTCAAATTATACTTATCATAGAGATTTTTTAATTGCTGATGATAATCAGATATATAGGTAATTTCATCAAAAAAAACATAAAATTTCTCTTCCACTTTTAATTTATGAATTTTTCTGTACTCATCCAGGATATCTAAAAGACTTTTACCTTTTAGGAGGTAATCATCGACACTAAAATATAAAATTTTATGCCTTTCAATCCCTATAGAAAGCAAATGTTTGATTAGTAACTTTAGTAAAGTTGTTTTACCAACCCGGCGTAGACCTGTCAGAAAAACAATATGCCTGGTTTTAAAATGCGATTTTAAAAAATGTATATATTTATCACGCATTATTACATTTTCTAAGTTATAGTCTCCTTCCCACCAGGGATTATACTGGTAAAGCAAATCTTCCATACAATATACTATACGATACAAACGTATAAAAATCAAGTTTTTTATACGTTTGTATCGCTACCCTCTAAACCTCCTTCAAAACCTTTAGAAGGAAATTCCAGACAGCTTCAACAGATTTAACCTTCAATCGTTCATCCGGAGTATGTACATCCTCCATATCAGGGCCAAAGGATATCATTTCCATACCTTCAAGCTTGTCACCAATAACACCGCATTCAAGGCCTGCATGAATTGCCTTTATCTCTGCATCCCTGCCCTCTTCTTTTTTATAGATATCTTTAAAAAGTTTAAGAATATTGCTATCCGGATCAGGTTCCCAGGAAGGATATCTGCTTTCAAAATGTACATCTGCTCCTCCGGATTCCATTATTGCCTTAACCTTCCCGGAAATTTCATCATTTTCGGACATAATAGATGAACGCTGACTTGTTGTAATTTCAATTTTCTCTTTCTTTTGAAAAACAGATGCAAGATTAGTTGAGGTTTCAACAAGCCCAGGTACCTTCCTGCTCATTTTTATGACACCGTGAGGAAGGGAAAATAATATTCCCAGTAATCTGTCGGAAAAATCTTTTGTAAAAACTTTTTCAGGAAGGCCATCTTCTTCAACTACCTTCACACTCATATTGGACTCTAATTCACCAATCTCATTTTGTAAAATTTTACTGTATTTACTTATTGTCTCTATAATTGCTTCCGGATTGTCAGATACAAAGGATATAAAAATCTCTCTGGGAATAGCATTATGTTTCCCGCCACCATTAATTTTATGAATTTGAATATCTGAACTGGCATTTAAATCTCCTAATATTCTTGCTCCTACAGAAATGGCATTTGCTCTTTCTTCATGAATTTCAGCTCCGGAATGCCCTCCCTTAAAACCTGTAACCCTTAGCTGATAGGATTTTGAATCTCCTTTTAGATCTTCCTCCTCAACCGGCAAATTCCCAATTGTTGTAACCCCGCCTGCACATCCAATATAAAAAATGCCCTCTTCCTCAGAATCAATATTAAAAAGCACCCTTCCGTCTATTATTGATGGGTCCAGTTCCAGAGCCCCTGTTAAGGCAGATTCCTCATCTAT
>JALTGJ010000413.1 GCA_027077185.1 Spirochaetales bacterium
GACCAAAGGAATGGAGACTGGAGAACGGAGACAGGAGAATGGAAGAGACAGAAGGAATTTAAACTCTTCCCGTCTCCTGTCTCCGTTCTCCATTCTCCTATTCACTTTCCTGTTGTGTTTCTTCCCACTCTCAGCATTGGATATCAGCAAGTCGGCTATAGGATTTGCTTCCGGAGTTACAATTGACGTTGCTCCCTATGGTATTGAACAGACATATTTTATGGTTCAGGGTGCATATACTTTGCCTGGTTCTTTAGCATTCTCATTAAGGCCGTCATTTTCTTTAAATGAATCATCAACAATGTTCAGGATTCCATTGGTTCTAAATTTATCAAAGTATGTTGATAAAAATGACTTTGTCTTATTATCAGCTTATTTGGGAGGAGGTTTGGAAATCTACAGATCTTATGAACATAATACTGAATCTCTACTACTTACAGGAGGATTTTCAATAGCTATAGGAAGTTTTTATATTGATATTCCGGTAGTAAGCGCTTGCAGGTATTATAATACAGACTCAGACATAGCAATAACAGCAGGATTTTATTTCCAGGGTTAATTGTTAAGAAACTGCATTAAGACAAATTAAAATATTACCTTCGTCATCAACAACAGGCAGTTCTTCAAGATTTGCGTCTTCAGTGTTAACAAATTCTGAAAAATGGTAGATAGTAGAATATGCTTCGTCCATATCGATAAAAAGAGCATTTTCGAGTAGTCCCATCTGGAGTGAAAATCTACGTTTCCCTTCAATTATTCCTTCTTTATCTATACAATGAATCAAATAATTTCTAAGATCGTCTACTGTGCTTTTTTCCATTCCCATATCATCACCTCTCATTCTTCTTCCTTCCTTATCGGTAGTAAAATTTCTAGTATAAACTTAAAACATTTTGTTTAGAAAAAAAGACTGGATTTAATATCATTTGTATGATAATAATATATAACTAAAATAGTACTCTTTACTGTATATGTCAAGATATACTAAATAATAATCAATAATATCTATTATATCTATTTTTGTTATTAATGTCAAATTAATGGAGTCTTTGGATGTTTGTTATTTTGTGGAGTTTTATGACCTTTTAAATTATTATAAAATAAGCTTTGTTTCTATTCATATTACCTATTTACCTAAACACTTTCTTCAGTTAAAGTATCCCCATGAACAAGTATATTATTGAAGGGAATTTCCCTTTAAAAGGTAAGATAAAAGCCAGTGGTAATAAAAATGCGGCTCTTCCCTGTATAGCGGCTGCACTTTTAACTGATAGTGAAGTTGTCCTGAAAAATATTCCGGAAATTGAAGATGTCAAAGTAATGTTTGAGGTTCTTAAATCTTTGGGTGTGGATGTTGTACGAAGGAAACATGGTGAATATAAAATAAAAACAAACAATATTAAATCATCTGAAATACGCGCTGAACATGCAAGTAATATAAGAGCTTCCATTTTATTTGCGGGGCCTCTTCTTGCACGGACAGGTAAGGTTCTGCTGCCCCCACCTGGTGGTGATGTTATTGGACGTAGAAGGCTGGATACACACTTTTTGGCCTTTTCTGCTCTTGGTGCCCAGATTGAAGTGGATGGTATGTTCCGGCTTAATGCAAATAAACTTGTGGGTACTGATATATTTATGGATGAAGCATCTGTTACGGCAACGGAAAATGCTATTATGGCGGCTTCTCTTGCTTCCGGAAAAACAAGCATAATGAATGCCGCCAGTGAGCCTCATGTTCAGGATTTATGTAATATGCTTAATTTAATGGGAGCGAAAATAAGTGGAATTGGATCCAATATCCTTTATATTGATGGTGTAAAAAAACTTAACGGTACGGAATTTGAAATTGGGTCAGACTTTATGGAGGTTGGTTCATATATTGGATTGGCCGCTGTAACCAGAGGGGAACTGGAAATTGAAAATGCCGGTCCCGAACATCTTAGAATGACAAGAATAGCCTTTGGAAAACTCGGAATACACTGGGAGACCGATGGAACCACAATTAGAATCTCCTCAGGCCAGGATCTTAAAGTAAGTCCGGAGCTTGGTGGAATGATACCCAAAATTGACGATGCACCCTGGCCCGGATTTCCTGCAGATTTAACCAGTATAATGACAGTTGTAGCCACACAGGTTGAGGGAACAGTTCTTATTCATGAAAAATTATTTGAGTCCAGAATGTTTTTTGTTGATAAGCTAATAGGCATGGGAGCAAAAATAATTCTATGTGACCCTCATAGGGCTGTTGTCAGTGGTCCTTCAAGACTTAGAGGGGCAGAACTGGTTTCTCCCGATGTTAGAGCCGGAATGGCAATGGTTATTGC
>JALTGJ010000414.1 GCA_027077185.1 Spirochaetales bacterium
CAGCTTCTGTAGTAGCTTCTATAATATTGGAGGGATTATCCACATTCTCAAGAATTACATCAATTCCGCCTATTCCTCCAAGACCTCTGGTCATACTATGTGAACTGCCGCTATAAGAATCTGAACCCAAAACACCACCACTTATCTGTGCAGAAGCACCTGATTTTCTAAACAGATAAAATTCAAGAGAACTACCTTGTTTTACAGTGAGCATATTTGCTGTTTTTTTAGTAATGGTATAACCGGAAATAATTGTTAACTGATCTGAAGATGAGGTACTGGCATCATAGTCAGTACTACCTATTGTAACCTGACTATCAGAAAAGTACCATTCTTCATTTACTCCGTCCATACGAACCCAGTTCCCCCAGAATGATTTTGCAATGCTTCCAACTATAGGATCAGACGGATTGGTACCTGGAGAATTTGGACAACCAATTATTAAAAAGATAACTAAAAGAATTGCTCCTATCTTTAATATGGGTTTGAACATTTTATCTCCTCATATTTCAATTATTATTATTCTAATATTTTTCTAAAACCGATTATTAGCTGATTAGGGTTATTTTGAATCTCCCATTCTCCATTATTCGCAAGATCCTGCGTAATATCCAAACTTAAACCTACTCCTATAACAGGATTAAAACCTTTAAGATTCAATACAGAGATACCAGCTAAAAAATCCAGAGAACCTGTTATATTACTAATTTGTGAACTATAAACAGTTCCGCCTATGCCCACATAATCGTATGTCAAGGTAAAACCTTCCCAGGCAGTTTGCAGATCCAAAGAAATTATTTTTGTCTCCAGCTTAATTGATGAAAAAACACCCCAGGCATTGAGTCCGTTTCCTAAAAAGTTATAAGATGTTACAGGTGTATCCAAAACAGTTGTCCCCTCTGCAGCAGAAGAGAACTCCTGATCCATTTGAATATAAAACCATGGGGAATAAAATCCATTTAGCTGGGTTGAAAAGTTCCCCTGTTTATAATCAAAACCTGAAAAAATACCAGGACGAATAGCACTTATTGTTCGGTCATTATTAAAAAACAACCTGTATTGTACTGAACTTTGTATTACATCCTGGAATCCTACTTCCTGAATATCATACCTATCTGCTTTGATCGCAATTCCCGGTTTCCAGGTTAGTCCATTTGCTTTGAATGAATAAAATATGGGGACTAATTCCAGGAAAAGATGATTTTCCACTGTAGTTATTGATTTACTAAGACCAGAGCCTGGTGACTCATTATCGATATCACTTTCCGCAATGGTCTTAATTCTAAGTTGTCCTCCTTTAGACGAGGAATTGTATAACCATGAAAAATCAACCTGAGGATTCAATTGTCCATCTTTATTTGGTGATACACCAAAAGTTTGGCTATAGATATTTTGAATGGTAAAAAAAGCTATAAAACAAAATAATATAATAACCCTATATCTTGAACTCACAAAAGAAACTACCTCATTTTTTGAATAACAGTCTTATTAATAATAATCAATATCTATAAAATAAGTCTTAATAACTCTAAATATATCACAGATATAAGAAAATATCTACACTGAAGTTTTCTAAAATTTAGAACTTAGTAATGGAATTAAGTTTAATACAAAGAGGAGGATTAAAGACATTCCCACCTTAGGGACGAAGATGGAAAAGGAGCGGTGGATCCAGCATGAAGGAGACAGTGGGAGAATTTAAAAAGGGGAAGATGTGTTTGTTTAAAAACTATCCTGGATTATCTATAAACTCCCCATTCCATTATAATTGAGTATCATCAAGTTCTTAAATTTTCATTTTTCCATCAGCTCAGCTTCTATCCGGTCAATCATCCAGTCCGGAGTTGAGGCCCCTGCAGTAACACCCACTGTTTTATACTTAAAAATCTCATCGGGAAGATCATTTACATCCTCAACATGCCACGAGGGAAGCCCTGCTTTAACTGCACTCAAATACAGCCTTCTGGTATTGGCACTGTTTCTGCCGCCCACAACAATAACAGCTTCAACCTTTTCTGTAAGCTCCATTAATGACTCCTGCCGTTGTCTTGTCGCAGGACAGATACTTTTAATAACCTTAACAGATGGATTTTTTTTTATTAATATTCCACAAATTGTCTGATATTCATCCAGTGAAAATGTTGTCTGTGCAATTACAAGAGTCTTTTCCGGAACCATGAACTTTTCTGCATCTTTTTTTGTTAGTATTACTTTATATTTTTCTGCACATCCAACTATTGCTTTAACTTCTCCATGACCCTTATCACCTACTATTACAATAAACCAGCCATCTTTACTATACTGGCTAACGGTTTTTTGTGATCTAAGAACTCTGGGGCAGGTACCTTCAACAATACTGTACCCTGCTTTTTCAAAATCCTTTCTTTTTTCAGGGTGAATACCATGAGCCCGAATAATTATTGTACCCGATTTTGCCTCAGAAGGATATTCTATTGATCTTACACCCTGGGATTCAAGTCTTTCAATTACCTGGGGGTTATGAATTAGAGGACCATATGTAAATAGTTTATCATAAGAACGGGAGGCAACTTCATTATCAACCTTCTGCATAACAGCCTTAACACCCATACAAAAACCCATTACACGGGATCTTACTACTTTCATTTAATTTGCCACCTGTTTATTCCAATTTCAAGGAAACCGTAATTCCATGACCTACCGGTAAAATAGTGGAGTACAGTCTGGAATCGTTAAAAACAATCTTATTATATTCATCCATATAGTTCCCCAGCCCCTTTCTGACGCCGGGATTAACTTTAAATAATGTATCATCCGCTATTATTAAACCACCTGGACGTGTCAAACTTAAAAGTTGTTCATAGATAAGGGGGTACAGGTACTTGCCGGCATCCTGAAAAATAATATCCCAGGCACCTGTAAGAGTAGGAACAATATCCTCTGCATTACCATGTTTTATTTCTATCCAGTTTTCAAGACCGGCCCTGTTTATATTCCGGACGAGTTCGAGGTGGGTCCTTGGGTGATTATCTATTGTAACAACTTTGCCATTAATACTTCTTGCAGCTTCTGCAAGCCATATAGTTGAGTACCCAATTCCACTGCCAACTTCCAGAATTTTACCTGCATTTGTCAGCCTTACAATCAATCCCAGGAATTTTCCAAGTTCAGGCTCTACGGAAGGCTGAATATCATCCCTGGATTTGCTCCCATTCTCAATTTCAGTTAATAAAGCTGAGTCTCTTTTTATAAAATGTCTAAGATATTCAAAATAATCCATGCTCTTTCCCGAAATTATAATAAAAAACCGACCTAAAAAGGTCGGCTTTAAATTTTATAAGCTACTTTTTATTCTTTCGCTTGCCTTTTCTTTTTCGTTCAATTTCCGGAATAGAAGTTGTACGATTAATAATTGCAGAATCATCCTGCTTGCCAACAACCTTCAATACAGAAGGATCACTGGTATTACCGTCTTTTTTAGCTTTCCGCTTTTGAACAGTATTAGTCCATCCTAAAAGTATAGGAGATGCAATAAATATTGAAGAATATGTACCAACAACAATACCAATTATAAGGTTAAGAGCAAAGTCTTTTATCGAACCTGTTCCAAAGAAATACAGTGCAAGTACAGCGAGTAAAGTTGTTAACGACGTTATTATAGTTCTGCTTAAAGACTGCGTAATACTTATATTTATAATATTATCCAGTCTATCACCCTTAAGGAGCACCTGATTTTCTCTTATTCTGTCAAAAACAACAATAGTATCATTAAGAGAATAACCAATTATGGTTAATACTGCCGCTATTGTTGTAGTAGAAACTTCCATTTGAAAAGTTCCTATAAAACCGAGCATAATTAAAACATCATGACCAAGTGCTGTTATTGCTGAAACAGCAAATGCCAGCTTAAATCTAAACCATATATATAAAAGTATTAAAACAAGAGCTGTAAGTGTTAAACTTATAGACTGACTGGCAAGACTGCTGGAGAATCTTGGCCCAACATAATCAGACTGCAAAACTACAACAGTGTTACTACCAAACACACCTTCCAGATTTTTAACAATGGCAACTTCCAGTTCATCTTTCCTGGTTCCGTCAGGATCACTAACCCTTACCATAAACTCACTCAGATCCGGATTACCAACAACCTGAACCTGAGGGTTTCCCAAAGGTGCAAGAGCAGACCTTATCTTATCAATAGCAACTGCCGCAGACTCTTTGCCTAAAATATTTACAAAAGATGGTTCTGCAGTAACTTCAAGGGGAAAATTCAATCCTGAAGTAATTTTTTCGGATAAAGAGTTTTCAGGTACTAATAAATCCAGGTTTATCCCTGGGATTTCCATAAGTCCATTTTTCAGATCAGAAAGAGCCGGATAATCAGCTAAAGGAAATGAATAATTATTTACTCCCTTATCACTTCGAATGTCGACACTTAGTACACCATTCTGTATATCGATAGAAGCATCCCCTACACCAGTGAAATCCACTGTAAATGCAACAGGAGCAATCTGAACCCTTTGATTTAAACCGGCTTCAAAATCTATACCCAGATTATAACCGCCATTACTGATAGTTCCGACAATTCCACCTACAATAACAAGTATAGAAATAAGGAACATAAGATATCGAATTTTAGTAAATTTTATCATTCCTGTCATTATATCCTCCAGGCTATACTGAGCTTTTTAGCTTTCAGCTGCTCAGTTGTAAAGTCGAAAATAAGTCTGGCAACAAATAATGCAGTAAACATAGAACTGACAATTCCAACTGCCAGGGTGTTTGCAAAACCCTGAATAGGACCAGATGCCATTTGGGTCAATACCAGGGCTGCTATAAATGTTGTAATATTAGCATCAACAATAGTCCAGAACGCCTTTTTAAACCCTGCAGCAACAGAGGCCTCAGCAGATTTACCCAATCTATACTCTTCTTTAATACGTTCAAAAATAATTACATTTGCATCAACCGCCATACCTACAGTAAGAATAATACCGGCAATACTCGTAAGAGTAAGAGTAAGGTTAAAGGCAGATAGAATAGCTAAAATAAACACAAGATTAAGCATTAAAGCAATATCTGCGATAAAACCGGAACCGAGATAATACACAAGCATAAAAACAATAACCAATAAAAAGCCAAGAGAAATTGCTCTTAACCCCTGCTTTACTGAATCTTCTCCAAGGGACGCTCCCACTGCCTGCTGATTATTTATCTTAAGATCAACCGGAAGTGCGGCAGTTCTTAATATCAAAGCAAGATTTGTTGCTTCTTCCCTGCTGAATCCGCTCATCTGGACCCTTTCTCTAATAGGTTCGTTAATCACAGCCATAGACTTAACTTTATCATCAAGAAGAACAGCCAGAGTCTTACCCTCATTTGCAGTAGTCAGTTTAAAGAAAATATCACCGCCTTCCGAGTCAAGAGTAAAATTTATTACCGGTTTTCCTGTAATAGGGTTACTTGCAACAACTGCATCCTGTATATGTCCGCCATCAAGACCAATTTCTTCAGAAACAACTACATAACGCTGAAGCTGATCAATCCCATACTCATCTTTCTTGTAATAACCCCGAATAACACTTCCCGCTGCAATAAAATCCATTTTTTTAATAGATCCATCTTCTGCGTAAACCTCACCGGGATGTTCATCAAAAAAGGTAGCCAGCTTTTGACTTGCTTCCTGATCGACAATATGAAAGTTTAAAGAACCTTTTCCCATTAAAAAGGTATTAACTCTTTCAGGATCGGCTGCACCAGGTATTTCTATTGCAATCTGTGAAGATCCCTGACGTCTGATCTGTGGTTCTGTAACTCCAAATTTATCAATACGGTTATTCAGAATTTCCATTGCTCTGTCTATGGCCTGATTCTGATCTTCTGGTGTAGCAGGATGACCGAGTCTTTTCTCAAGACTTTCGATATCCGCTTCAAGCAAAATACTCATACCACCGGATAAATCGAGACCGAGCTGCAGTATTTTTCCGCTTGTTTCCTTAAGATCAAGAAGATGCTGTCTGTAATGATTTTCAAGACTGCTGAAAACACTTTTTTCACTGCCAAGGCTGTTTAAAACCTCTGCAATTGTCCAGCTATCCGGCATTTGACGTTTTTCAAGCTTGTAATTGTCTTTAGCCTTATCAATAAGAAAAGTAAATTTCGCAGGTACAGCAGAATTCTGATCTTTGGAAACCAGAGATTTAAGTTCAATAAGATCTCTGGATGCTTTCCCCCTGGAATATGACTGAATTTGTTCTTTTGATCCTGCTGCAAGGTCCTTTTGATCCTGTGGAACCATATAGTACCAATTAAAAGTAGGGTAAAGGAAAATTCCCCCTGCAACAAGAACAATAAGTACAACTAATAATCGTGCACGTTTGCTCATTTTCTACTCCTAAACGATGATAAAAAGTAACATGATTCTATTGTTTTAGAATAATTCAAAAACTTTTTATCATTCTTCCTACGCTTAACCTTCACTTACTACTGAAGAGATTGCGCTTTTTGAGAATTCTAATTTTATATTATCATCTACCTTAACAACAGTCGTCTGTTCTTTTACAGCAACAACAGTTCCATGAATACCGCCGATAGAAACAACCTTGTCACCCTTCTTAAGAGCTGAAAGCATTTTCTTTGCTGCTTTCTGCTTTTTATTCTGAGGGCGTATAATAAGAAAGTAGAAAATAAGAATTACAAGTCCAAATGTAACAAAAGTTGTTACCATTTGTCCTGATCCACCACTTGCACCGGCTTCCGATGCACCCAATAACATGGGGAGATTAGCGAAAAAATTTGTCATAAATTGATTACCTCATTTTATTTATATATGTCGAAGAAAAATAGCATGTAAGTCCTGTTGAGTCAAGGAGGCTTGATACTTACTTAAAACTGATAAAGGGTGAGTATCCAATTATTATTGTTTTATATATATCTAACTCTGGAAATATTGGAGGGAACCTCAAAAACACCTAGTAAACGTTTCATAGAATCAACATTTGTAACTGTTTCACCACTTATTTTATTATAAATACTTAATATTTCTTTCTGCTTTTCA
>JALTGJ010000415.1 GCA_027077185.1 Spirochaetales bacterium
ATCTGTACTACCCAGGGCAGAAAAAAGCTTTAAAGAGCTGGATGAAAAGATGGTCTTTGTAGTTGATAAAAAAATACACCGGGGAATTACCGGTATTATTGCTTCCCGTCTTGCTAATACCTTTGGGGTCCCGGCTGCTGTCGTTGCTTATTTGGAAAATCACCTTGTAGGTTCTATGCGAAGTGCCAGAAAGGTAAATGTTAAAGAGTTTTTATCCCGGTTTGAAAAATATTTTATAGATTACGGCGGGCATGACTATGCAGCAGGGTTTAGCTTTACAGAGGATAAACTAAGTAATCTGCAGAGAGATTTTACTCATGAAGCTAAAAATCTATCCTTTCCAGAACTTATGGAAGAATCATTGGAAATAGATGCCGAGCTGCCCTTAAAGTATATGACTCCGGATATAATTTCTATAGTGGAAACATTTGAACCCTATGGTCAGGAAAACCCTCCTCTAATTTTTCTTATGCGCTCTGTTACCCTTCAGAATATGGAAATAGTAGGTAAAACTGAACAGCAGCATGTAAAAATGCTTGTAAATACAGGGTCTATTAAATGGCCTGCAATCTACTGGAGAGCAGCAGAAAAGGTTAATGTAGAGTTTACAACAGGTGAGAAAGTTGATGTTGTATTTAGGCTGGGCAGAAACTATTTTCAGAATGTAGAAAAACTGCAATTGACTGTTATGGATATAAAAAGGTCCCCGGTGTAGACGACTACTAATTTTTTATCTCTGATTATTTTGGGTCAGGCTATCCGCTGCAATTCCGCCCGGATCTGTTACCCGGATCACATTTTGTCTTGTCGGGTCCAGAAGACGTGATAAATCGCGCCTCTACAAGAGACAACCACGGTACGGGATTTCCACTTCTATCCTTAACACATAGAGGGGAAAATACATCGACTTTTACTAAAAATACCTAACGAAATGGATTATCTCGACTCCCTTGGCCTCCTCTTCTACCCGGTGTCAGGCACAGCAAATGACTCACATGTCCGCATCCGTGAATGGCCATTTCTGGATGCAAAGAACCTCGGATGCTTAACTAAAGGTGACAAACTGGAAATACTTGACCGCAGTGGTATAAAGGTGAAGATAGGGGATATGGAGGACTATTGGTATAAGCTTAGGCGTGTAAGTGATGGGATTGAAGGCTGGAGTTATGGGGCTTTTATAGATTTGGATTTTTAACATTCCCTTTGAAGAAACGGAATGAAAAAAGCTCTTTGAACATTAAGAGAAGGGGAATTGATTATATGTTACAGACAACAACACCCCTTTGTCTGTTACAGTTTAAAAAGAAAAGATTTAAGAAAATGTATTTTATTGTGAGCATAAAGTTATTTACAAAACCAGAAAGAAAGTTGAAAACAAGGTTATTGTATCGAATTACTCCCTGGACTTTTTTAACTTTTTTATAGTGTCCATTGAGAGTCCAGTAATACTTGAGATAGTGCCTATTTTAAAGCTTTCATCAAGCATACGCATGGTAGTTTCTATTTTACCCTGTTCAATACCCTGTTCAATACCCTGTTCAAGCAATTTTTCATCGTGTTCTTTTAATTTTGTGGCAAACATTGTTTTCACCTCCATAATATTCTCGATTTTCCTGGAAATATAGGATCTTTCTTTTATACCTTCAAGACCTTGCAAATAATTATTAAACCACCCCGCAAACTCTTTGGTAATCTCAAGGTCTTCATCCTTTATTATATCAATTAAAGTGTCAATTCCCAACTCCAGCTCTTTCGGACTCGAGTTTTCTATGTAGAAAATAGCTGATACTGCATTTTTTATCTTTATAAGACTCTCTTTCGGTATACGGTTTTCTAATATGGGATAATAGCGGAACCGGGGGATATATTTACCAGGTATACTGGTTTCTATGATATTGCTTATTTCTACTTCAGCAGTCCATTTTGGATCACCTGAATAAAGTAGTACAGGGAAAACCGGAGGAAACCTCCTGCCTTTTAAAGTTAAATAAAGTGATTCATAAAGTTCAGTAATATAGCGCAGGAATCTGACAGGCATTAGCTTATCGACAGTAGACTGGAACTCTAGAAGCAGGAAAATATATATAAGCTGTTCTTTGAACTGAATGGTAAAAACAAGATCTGATTCTTTTTCCTGGAAACTCGAATTGACAAAGCTTTTATCTATTCTTTTAAGTGTAGAGAAATCCAGATTTTTAATAAAAGACTCATGGACAAAAGATTCAAGGAGCTTTTGGAAAAAGTAGGGTTGAGAGAATATTCGTTTGTATCTTCTGTCATGCTCAAATGCCATGAATTAAATATAACCACTATTTGCAG
>JALTGJ010000416.1 GCA_027077185.1 Spirochaetales bacterium
TATCTAAAGTTTGCCGTAATATTATACCCAATTACATGATTCAAAAAAGACCTTCAGTCTGTAACAAACAATAAAATAAGTATATAATTACATTATATTTTAACTGATCCGCTTTCAAAACAATAACTGATTACCCTGAAAAGGTATTCCAGGCGGCTCAAAATGCAGGAATAAATTTGTGAATAATATTAAATATAGATTTTTTGCTAACTGTCCAAAAAACATGGGAGAGCTTTCTGCCAAAGAAATTATAAGACTTGGCGGCTGTGATATAAAAACAGCTCCCGGGGGAGTATCTTTTTCAGGAAATCTGGAGACAGCATATAAAATACTTATCTGGTCTAGATTATCCGGAAGAGTATTTCTTGAACTCGCCAGCTTTGAAGCAGAAAATCCGGATAGCATATACATTAATACAGGAAAAATTAACTGGGATATGGAAATGGGACTGGATACTTCTTTTTCAATTAGCTGCGATCTTATAAACAGTTCTGTGGTTAACCATCCCAATTTTGCCAGTCAACGGGTAAAGGATGCCATTGTTGATCAATTTAGAGATAAAACAGGAGAAAGACCTTCTGTAAATACAGAAAACCCTGATCTAAAGATACATCTTTTATTAAAATATAATATTGGAACCTTAAGCATAGAAATATCAGGAAACAGCCTCCACAAACGGGGATACAGAACCTCCGGAGGGCCTGCAACTCTAAAAGAAAATCTTGCGGCAGCAATTCTATTACGAAGCGGATGGCCTGATATTGCAAAACAGGGGGGTTCTTTTCTGGATCTATTCTGCGGTACAGGAACTCTTACAATTGAAGCAGCACTTATTGCAGGAGATATTGCCCCGGCTCTTATTAGCAAATCAAAGGGCCCCACTGGCTGGCGTAAACATAATGCAGAATTGTGGGATAAACTAATTAATGAAGCGAACAAAAGAAAAGCTGAGGGAAGTAACAATATTCCCGGTATTGTAGGCTGGGATAAGAGCCGAACAGCAGTTACGTCCGCTATTGCAAATGTAGAAAAAGCAGGGCTTACCCACATTGTTCATATAGAAAAAAGAGACATAGAACGATTTGGCGAATATGGTGCAAATCCCGGGCTTATTGTATCAAACCCCCCATACGGGGAACGTCTGGGCGATGTTGAAAATCTGTTTCCACTCTATCAGACTATAGGAAAGAGACTTACAAAAGATTTTAAAGGCTGGAAAGCTGCGATTTTATCGGGAAATAGTGAACTTTCAAGATCTATAGGACTTAAACCTGATAAAATAAACAATATTCTAAATGGGCAAATAGAATGTACCCTGTCAACATTCAGCATTTATTCAGAAAGTGAACGGAATAAAATAAAAGAAGAGGTTTTAAAAAAAATCAGTACAAAAAAGCCTTTATCCCCTGGGGCTGAAATGTTTTCCAACAGACTGAAAAAAAATCTTAAAAAGTTAAAAAAATGGAAAAATAATTCCAATATTTCCAGCTACCGAATTTATGATGCAGATATGCCGGAATATTCCGCTGCAATAGATTTTTATGAAGATAAGTGGGTAAATGTACAGGAATATGCTGCACCAGCCGAAATTGAATCTGAAAAAACAACCCGGCATATGCAAGAGATTCTGGGAGGAATCATTCATACCCTGAACCTGCATAAAAAACAGATTTATATGAAAACAAGAAAGAGGCAGTCTGGTTCCAGCCAGTATGAAAAATTAGCAAGGAAAGGTGATAAACAGGAAATACAGGAAAATGGTCTTAAATTCCTTGTAAATTTTTCTGACTATCTGGATACAGGAATATTTTTGGATCATAGAATTACACGGGAACTTATAAAAAAATTATCAAAAAATGCTGACTTTCTAAATCTCTTTGCGTATACTGGTACTGCAACAGTATATGCTGCTGCTGGAGGTGCAATAAATACAACTTCAGTTGATAGCTCCAAAACATACATGGAGTGGGCCAGGGAGAATATGGAGTTAAATGGTTTTTCAGGTACAAATCATCGATTTATAAAAGATGACTGTTTTAAATGGTTAAACAGCGATAAATCTTTTTACGATCTTATTTTTCTGGATCCTCCAACATTTTCAAATTCAAAAGGATCGTCAAGAACTCTCGATATTCAAAGAGATCATTCTGACCTTATATATGACTGTGTAAAGAGGCTAAAGAATAATGGTGTTCTGATATTTTCTACAAACTACAGAAAATTCAGACTTGACCAGAAATTATATAATAATCTGGAAATTGAAGATATAAGTATTAAAACCATTCCTCCGGATTTTGAGCGGAACAAAAAAATC
>JALTGJ010000417.1 GCA_027077185.1 Spirochaetales bacterium
TAAGTTTTCCCAGGGTATAGTAGGCATCCCAATAAGAAGGATCAATTTTCATAAGCTGATTGAGAGTTGAAATTGCTTTGTCCTTCTGATCCAGCTCTATATAGGCAAGGGCAAGATTATACCTCATGAGAGTAGCATTGGGCTTTTTTATAATAGCCTTTTTATAATGATTAATACTGTCGGTATACAGTTCAGAATGCAGATATACATTTCCAAGATTATTATTTACCTCAAGAGATTCAGGATCCAGCTTATAGGCCTTAAGAAGGTACTCAAGTGCAATATCATAAGAACCCTTATCGTCATATATTTTACCCAAATTAATCAGGGGGAGAGTATAGCCGGGTTTTCTCGAGACTGCAGCAGTATAAGCCTTTATTGCACTTTCAAAATTACCGGTGGCCTCACTGGCATTCCCCAGAGTATATAAATATTCCGCAGAGGAAGGTTTTAACTGTACAGCCATAGCTGCGTATGTAAGTGCTTCAGAAGGTTTATTCAACTCTAGTTTTGTTAGTGCCATATTGTTGTTTGTAACAGCATTTGTACTGTCCAGTTTAAGAGCAGTGGAATAATATTTCTCTGCTTCCGTATAATTTTTCATGTCAGACAAAACTACAGCCAGGGATCCAAAATATATGGCCTTTGTTGAATCAAGAGAGGCAGCTTTTTTATAATATTTTACTGCACTGTTTTTATCTCCGGATATCTTTTTTAGATCACCCATCTGATAAAAGGCTGCGGCATTCTCAGGATTTAAGGATGCTGCGTTTTCAAATGCCTTAAAGGCAGAAGCAGCACTTCCAAGGCGTCTCTGGGTATAACCCAAGTTCATAAATGCTTTTTCGTGGGTGGGATCAATATGAATACAGGCCTCGAAGGACTGTCTTGCCCCGTCATAATTTTTTGTACGATACTGAGCTTTCCCCAGCTCAAATAGTAAATCCGCTTTTTCTGGGTTTAGCCGGGCAGCTGTAGTATATGCATCAACAGCACTATCCCATTGATTTTGTTTTGAATAGACTTTTCCCAGAGTTTCATAAGGTATCCAAAGGTTTTTGTCTTTATCAATTGCCTTGTTTGCATACTCAACAGCCTTATTTATATTAGGCTGACTATTTTCATCTTCCTGAAAATAAGATTCACCTGTTTCAGCGTATGCTTCTGCAGAATCAGGATCAATCCCCAGAGCCTCTTCAAAAAAACCTCTTGCCTGGGCATGCTGATCAGCTTCCATCCTGTCTTTCCCTGTTTGAATAAGTTTTTTTACCTGATTCGCCTTATCTCTCTCTGCCTGACTAAGGGCTGCCAGCCTGGCCTCTTCCTCTTTACGTTTTTTTTCTGCTGCAAGTCGTTGATCCTCCTGTTTTTTCAGCTCTGCATCCCTTCGGGCAGCTTCATCACCCTGGGATATGGATGTAGCAGAGGAATCTTCTATGGTATTCCCAAGATCCGAAAGGCTTTGAGCAAGTGTATCCTGGGCTTTTCTGGCTTCTTCTTCCTGTTGGTCCTTAAGAAGCTTATCCTTTGCTTCCTGTGCCTTTTTACTGGCAATAATATCATCTCTTAGGGCCCTGGCATCAGAATTATCAGCATTCTCAATTAATAATGAATTAATTAAATTCAAGGCCATGTCATACTCACCACTATCAGAATATTCCCTGGCAAGTCTAAGAGTATTCTGAGCTTTTATATCCGCATTGCCGGAAGACTTTCCATTTATATATAAAAAACCGGTAATTAGTAAGATAAGCACTAAAAGTACTCCAGCAGCAATTAATATTTTCTTTTTATCCATATAAACTCCTAAGGTTGCATAGGCGAGCAGGAAGCTTGCTTCCGACCAGCCCCAAGTTATTCTACAATATCAAAGTCAGTATTATAATCTTCCACAGATTCAGTACCTGCAGACAGATTGGTAGTATCATTACCAGCAGAATTAAGAGAATCCAGCACCTGACTCACTAATGCTTTTTGCCTTGCGGCTTCTTCAACACGCTTTCTTTCATCTTCAAGCTGTTTACGTGCCTGATTATCTAATTTTACCTGAAGAAGACTTATTATTTTTTTTATTTCATCTTCCTGATAAGGATTTACTTCATGGACAAGATACGCCTTATAATCATTCAGAGCTTCACCGTAAGATTGTTTTCTTAAATACTCACCTGCACGATTCCGAAGAGCATTCCCATTATTATCAATATTTATGGCCTGAGTGTAATAATCAATTGCATCTTCATAATTACCCATAACAGAAAGATTATTTGCGATATTGGTAAGAAAGGTCGATTTTAGGTTTCCAGCCACTTCCAGCCCCCTCTTATATATTTCAACGGCTTTTCTATTCTCTCCAAGTTGTTCATATACAATACCAAGGTAATTATAAATCTTATTGCTTCCAGGGTCTTTCTGTAGAGCAATTTCTAACAGAGGAGCCGCTTTTTCAGGTTTATTATTCAGAAAGAGGTCTATTCCGGAAGATAATTCTGTGTTACTGCTACTGGCAAAAATGCCGGAAACAACATAAAA
This sequence comes from Spirochaetales bacterium, assembly GCA_027077185.1. The sequence continues at coordinate 2,530 of JALTGJ010000417.1, forward strand.
ACATAAAATAATTATAAATCTTATTTTTAGATTAATTTTTTTGCCCCCTAATGGTTTGACAGTATCCAATTTTCTCATTAATCTTACAAAAGGAGAAGAGTATGCCCCTTATTATTATTCTAGTTTTAATCATCGGAATTGCAGTAGCAGTTATTACAATTTTTGTTATGAAATCCGTTTTAGCCCCTAAAAAGCTTACTACTGTCTATAATCTTCAAAAACAGGGTAAACATAACTCTGCTGTTCGGATTGTAAAGCAAATTCTTGAAAAAGAACCCCGAAATGCTGAAGCCCATTTTCTTCTTGCAAATTCCTATATTGCACAAAACAAATCTGAAATAGCCCTTATGGAATTAAAAGCCGTAAATCAAATTGGAAATTTTGGTGGATATTGTAAAGAAAATGAGTTTCGATTATTAATAGCCGGAATATTTGAACAATTTAATCAGCCGGAAGAAGCTCTTAAAGAACTTATCCTTCTAATTAAGCTAATGCCTACAATAGGTGAATACTACTTTAGAGCCGGTAAATTATTTGAAAAAAGAAATAAAGAAGACAAGGCAAGCCAATACTACAGAAAAGCTATTCAACTGGATCCAAGACTTAGCGAAGCACATTTTAGCCTTGGATATATTTTATACAAGCACAAAAAATATGTGGAAGCAAAAGCCGAGTTTGAAGCAGCTCTAAAATATAAACAGGATCTTTATGCTGCATATTTTTATCTTGGCAAACTTCAAAAAAATAATCATGATTATGTACCGGCTTTACTTTCTTTCGAAAAAGCCAGCAGGGATCAGACATTTAAAGTTAAGGCATTGGTTGAAAGAGGCGGGTGTTATATGAGCCTGAAAAGTTTTGATAAGGCAATTGTCGAACTTGAAAGAGGCATAAAATTAACAACAAATACTTCGTCTCCGGAAACCCTTTATGCAAGATATTTTCTTGCTGCCTGCCATGAGCAGGAAAGAGATTTCGAGAGCGCCATAGACCAGTGGGAAGAAATATATTCAAAAAAACCCAATTTTAATGATGTTGCAGAAAAACTAAGTCAGTACCAGGAACTTAGGACAGATGATCGAATGAAGGATTTTCTAACTTCCGGCAATAAAGAATTTCAGGAAATATGCAAAGCTCTTACATCTGCCATGAGCCTTAATATTACTGAACTGTCTGAAATGCAGAATGGATGCCAGATAATAGCTGTGGATGGGGATAGTAAATGGAGGGGCGCAAGGAAAATGCCCAAACTTATCTGGTTTCTAAGAGTACCGGAGATTGTCTCTGACAGAACTGTACGGAGCATACTCGAAAAAATGAAAGCTCTGAATGTTTCAAGATGTATTATTGTTGCAAGCTCTAATTTTTCCAGAAAGGCTCAGGACTATGCAGAAAACAGACCAATTGACCTCCTTGGAAAAGAAGATCTTCAGAAAGCATTAAAAAATATTGATTTTAAAGCAATTGATAAAGCTATGAAAAATAAAAAATAATAATGGGAACACTAAAGCTTCTTTGCATTTCGGATAAGGTAGATCCCCTTATTTATTCAAATAATATTAAAGAACGTTTTGGTGATATTGATATAATTCTAAGTTCCGGAGACCTTAATATGGACTACTATGGGTTTATAGTAAGTTCATTGAATAAGCCGCTTTTGTTTGTTTTTGGTAATCATAATCTAAAAAAAATCCATAATTTCAGGAAAATTAACTCTGAAGTATTTCCTCTTCACACAGATGAAATTGTTACTTTCCAAAAAAGTTATGGAGCCACATATATTGGAGATAAAGTTAAGAATATCAAGTCCCTTTTAATTGCAGGTCTGGGAGGAAGTAGGATCTATAATGGTGGTGCAAATCAATTTTCTGAAATTGGCATGGGTTTTAAAATCATAAAACTAATACCCTTCCTTATATTTAACAGGATAATACACGGAAGATGGCTTGATGTTCTTTTAACCCATGCACCTCCCAGAGGAATAGGGGATAGAGAAGATAAATGCCATCAGGGATTCAAGGTGTTCAGGGTCTTTATAAAATTCTTTAAACCCAAATATCTTCTTCATGGACATATTCATTTATATGATATTAATGCACAACGAAACTTTACCTTAAAAAACACTCAAATAATTAATATATTCGAGCATCTAACCTTAAATATTGAGATACCATGATAGAGAATACAAACTATATAAATTTTCAGGCCCGGGATGATTTTAATAAAGCCAGGTCAAAAGCAACTATCTCTCATATTCTCCACGCAATGACACCCGAAAACCAAAATCTTCTTTCTCTTGAAAATATAAAAAAACTTATAAAACCTAAATCGGAAACCTATTTGGGAATGAAAACAGTTGATATAGATTTAATTATAGGCAGTGAAGGACGATATAATGATTTTAATCGTACTTTCCTACCTAAAAAAGAATTTATTCGAAATAGATGGGAAAGTATCGATAAGGCACATTTAAAATCAATTATACTTCCCCCTATCAAACTATATGAAATAGGCGGATCTTATTTTGTCAGAGATGGAAATCATAGAGTATCGGTTGCAAAACTTCAGGGAGTAATGAGTATTGATGCAGAGGTTATTCGTTTGGATACAGAAATAGCACTAACTCCGGGCATGACTCAACAGGAAATAATAAACGCAATAATTAAATACGAGAAAAATCACGTTTTTTCAAAAACTGATCTCTCATTAATTATTAACCCTGAAGAACTAAATTTTACGGCACCAGGCAGATTCCATGAAATACTCCGTCATATTCAGGGCCATAAGTATTTTCTTAATGAAGACAGCAAAGATGAAATTCCCTTTGTAGAAGCAGGGAACTCCTGGTATAATACCTTATACAAACCAATTATAGAAATTGTCAAGGAAGAACATATCCTTTCAAGATTCCCCGGAAGAACAGAGGGGGATTTATATATGTGGATTATTAAACACTGGGATAAATTAAAAAACAATAACAGAAATAATTTCACACTTCAGGAAGCAGCTGTTAATTTCTCTTCAGAATATGGTAAATCTTATTTCAGACAGATATTACATTTTTTCAAAAATTTTATATCCTAATCTTTTAGACATACTAGTTCTTAATTGAATAAGGACCTTTGATCAGTCCTGTTCCTGATTCAGGATCGTACGAATAAATACTAATCCAGGCAGCTTTATTAGATGTATCACTGCTTATTATGGACCTGTTTATTTTACCATTATCCATTTTATATTTTTTTATAATCTTCATAGCATTATCATATACCCACAAAGTGTTATCCTGAAATTTTGATTCCAATTGTATAGAATCATTTATATAAAGTTTTGGGAAAATATTATTTTTTATCGACTTCACCATTGCCGGAGAAATGTAGAAATTACGGCTGTCTCGCTCCCCTGCTTTATCAATTACCAGAACTCTGTAAGTACCTGCTGGTAAGTTAGAGTAATTATTCATTCTAATATTATTGGACCCAAGCCAGTTGGAACCGCTTATAACTTTCATGCTCCAGCTTGTACTATCCAACACCCAGAACAATTCAGCCTCATCAGTAATAATATATATTTTATCAATATCTGTAATGCCGTCTTCATCATTTATCATTGTAAAAACTGAAAGTTTCATATAATGGGAACCCCCCTCCGCTTTTTGTATAAAATTAATCTGCCATACAAGCTGAGTAATATTAGGAACAGAACCACTGCACTTAGATAAAAGGAGGATTATAATAATAACAAAACTAATTTTACTTTTAATTGGAAACGACATATTAACTATTAATTCTCTGTTCTATATTTTTCCAGACTTTTAACAGGATTAGCATATGACTCAAAAACTATATCCCTAATCCTATTCGGTAAGCGTTTAAATCTTTTTAAAAAGTTACTAACATCTGTATTTGTATATTTACTGTCATATTTACTGGTTTTATTCAAAATATCGTATGCAATATAATTTGTTTTCCAAAGCTTGTAGCTTTTATGTATTTTCTCATCTAAAAAAGCAGCCATTTCATTTTCATTTTTAAATTTTCCGGAAACCGGCTCCGAAAAAGCCAATTGAACTCTTCCCTTATACCCTTTTAAACCACCGGCTATATGAATAAGATCTTCATATTTCCTTTTCAAATGGAATCCATGAATTTTTTTCCTGTAAATAGACCAGCCTTTGGCCCTGTCCAGAGGATCATATTCATACGAAATAGAAACAGGAACTATCTGATATTTTTTAAGAAACACTGAAAATGACATTTCTTTCCTTTTACTTAAATATAACATTTTTAGTACTGCAGGATTAGTATTATCAAGGCCGTCTTTTGCCCGGCCTTCTCTTTGAGCCAGCCAGATAGAACTGCCCTCATCGATTACCTTACACATATAAGCTGATAACTTGAGAGATTCCCTTATCTGATCTCTCATTGGTAAATTCCTTTTTACAATTATACCATTAT
>JALTGJ010000418.1 GCA_027077185.1 Spirochaetales bacterium
GAAAAATTATTTCATCCAATATTCTAATATTTGTTCTCTTTCTTCCAACTTATTTTATTACTTTATTTACCGGAGGAATAGATTCATCAACAATAATCTGGCTTTCCATTTATCCAGTTATTATGGTTTTTATGACCGGGATAAAGGTTGCAGGGGTATGGTTTATTATATCAATATTATCAATTAGCTCTTTTCATTTTATACCGGAAGTAAAAATTAACGAAATGCTGATTGGATCAAGTATTCAAGTTGAAAGATTACTTGATCTTTTAATAATAACAATTTCAATATTTAGTATTATTTCTTTTATTGATTTCTCATATAATAAAACTCTTAAGAAACTTAGAAAGTCCCATCAACAGCTTAGAATACTTGCAACTACAGATCCTTTAACAGAGCTGTTTAACCGAAGATTTTTTGAAGAAAGAGCGGAAACCGAAATAAACAGAGCAATCAGGTACCAAAAACCTATTACGTTATTAATGCTGGATCTGGATCATTTTAAAAATATTAATGATAGTTTTGGGCATAAAGCCGGAGATTATATTCTTGTAGAAGTGTCAAAGATTTTTAAAAAAACCCTTAGGGATATTGATCTAATTGGAAGATATGGGGGAGAAGAATTTATTATGCTTTTTCCTGAATCCGATCAGCTTACTTCTTTGGCTGTTGCAGAAAGAATAAGAAAGGCAATTGAAAAAACAAAATTCATCTTTAATGAAAATCTAATAAAAATCACCATTAGTATTGGTATTACGGAATTAATAAAGGAAAAGGACCATTCTCTGGATACATTAATTGAATATGCAGATGAAGCCCTCTATGTATCAAAGGATAGGGGAAGAAATAAAATTACAGTCAGAAATAACAAAGAACCTTATTATACATAAAACGATAAAACCTATTTAAAATCTTAGCATCTTGCAATGTGACAGATCTCATTTTATCTTTAACCTGAAATAACTTGATTCTATTTTCTTTTTAGAATACTGTTCTGTTTTAAGCAATAAAATAGGTAATACAAAATATCGGGGATCCATTCTTACAGGAGAAAATTATGAGATTAAGCAGTGCTTTTTTAAAAACTATGAAGGAAGTACCAAAAGAAGCCCAGGTAGTAAGTCATCAGCTAATGTTTCGTGCCGGTATGATTCAGAAACTTGCCAGCGGAATTTATAACTACCTGCCAATGGCACTAAGAAGCCTGCGGAAAATAGAAACCATAATTCGTGAGGAACTCGAAAAAAAGGGCTGTCAGGAAGTTTTAATGCCTGTGGTACAGCCTGCAGAACTTTGGAAAGAAAGCGGCAGATGGGAATACTACGGAGCTGAACTTCTCCGTTTTAAAGACAGAAAGGACAGTGACTTCTGTCTGGGGCCTACCCATGAAGAAGTAATAACTGATATGGTAAGAAAAAATCTTAAAAGCTACAAACAGCTGCCCTGGAACCTATATCAGATCCAAAGTAAATTCAGAGATGAAATACGTCCCCGTTTTGGTCTAATGAGGGGCAGAGAATTTATTATGAAAGACGCCTACAGTTTCGACGAAAATATAGAAAAGTCTATGGAAAACTATCAATTAATGTTTGAAGCATATACTTCTATCTTTAACAGATGCGGACTAAAATTTAAGGCCGTGGATGCTGCAACCGGTGCTATTGGAGGAGACAAAAGCCATGAGTTCCAGGTATTGGCAGAGTCCGGAGAAGACGGAATACTTAGCTGCAGCCACTGTAACTATGCCGCAAATGAAGAAAAAGCAAAGGTAAAAGAAAAAAGCTATAAGCAGGATAGTTCTTTATTCCTGGACAGAGAGGAAGTTCATACTCCCAATCAAAAAAGTATAGAAGAAGTTAGCTCTTTTCTGGGGAAAAAACCGGAGGAGCTAATAAAATCTATGGTTTACATGATAGATGAAGAAGCTGTCCTAATACTGGTTCAGGGAAATAAAGAGGTAAATGAGGCAAAAATACAGGCAGCTTTTACTGCAAATATAGTTCAACTTGCCAATGATAAAACTGTGGAAGAAATAACCGGAGCCGCAACAGGTTTTGCAGGACCCGTAGGCCTTAAAAAGAAGGTTAGAATTGCCGCTGATTTTGGAATACAGGGTATTGTAAATATGGTTTGCGGAGCAAATAAAACTAATTACCATTTAAAAGGTGTAAACCTGAACAGGGATTTTAAAGCTGATATTCTGGGAGATTTTATCCATGCATCCGAAGGAGAACCCTGCCCTGTATGTGAAGAGGGAAAGCTTGAAGCTCACAGGGGAATAGAAGTAGGCCAGGTG
>JALTGJ010000419.1 GCA_027077185.1 Spirochaetales bacterium
AGTTTCCAGATCTGAAAAGGGATGGAGGAAAAGAGAGGAACCATCTTTTCTCTGTAAATGAAAAATTGTTATATTTTGTTCTTTTTGCATTTTATTTCCTGTTTTGTCCAATAGAAAAGTAAATCCCAGATATCTTTATGAAAAAATATCTGACAGCCCTGCATACGCATTACCAAAACTTATTATAGCAGTAAATAAAAAAGATAAAAAGCCCAGAATCAGATCAGAATATATCCAATAACCACCTAAAATATAAGATCCTGCACTTTGAATAAATATAACCAATAATAATACTGCTGCAGTTCGGTTCATTGTAGTTGAATTAAACCGGTAAAGTAGTTCGTAAAAGATACTTCCAATAGCAGATAAAGGAATAATCCATTTACTAACTACGACTGTTTCCCCCCTAAGCAGTATTCCGCTTAAGGTTTTTGTTAAAGAAAATAGAATAAAAACTGAAAGACCAAGAAAAAAAAGAGACCAAAAAAGATTTATTTTGTTAAATTTTGGACTCATTTTACCATTTATACTGCCCGGTATAAGATATCTGCTTTTATAAAACAAAAAGATACCTATTCCTCCCGGAGCAGCAGCTCTAAGAGATATTCCAGAAATAATTAGTATTAGCAGCGATAAAAAATATAAAATCCCCGAAAAATTTAATTTAGAACTCATTCAATACCTTTATTAATTAATTCCAGAACATTATCCAGTTTAAATAATTCCGCATATTTTTTTGCAGACATCCCCAGATCATCTTTGATATTAATATCTGCACCGGCAGATATTAATGCAATTGCTGCATTTTCCGCCTGACGGCCTACCGCTAAAACAAGTGCTGTTTGACCTGATTTACTTTTTAAATTTAATTCTGCCCCGGCATCTATTAATTTTTTTAAAATTTCGATATCAGCTTCTGCAGCTGCATCCATTAAAGGAGTATTTCCCCTGTCTCCACTTATGGTATTTATATCTGCACCTTTATCAATCAGTTTGGCAGCAATATTTTTATGCCCCAATCTAATTGCAAGATTTAAGAGAGAAACAGAATTTTTATCATAACTGTCTGCAGAAAATCCTGCTTTTAAAAATTCCTCAAAAACAATGCTCTCCCCTTCCGAAACAGTTTCCACCATGTCTCTTACAGTAAGATCCAGCCCCATATCTACTATTTTTTCTTTTGCCTCATTTACTGTTTTTTGTATATTATACCGCTCTTTTTCCTTCCGAATAAAATATCCAAGCTCATCTATACCCGAAACAACAACACCATTACCATTACAAGAAGGACTATGAGCTCCAAAAGTATTATCATAAAAGACAAAAGGTTTTCCATGACCAATACAGAATCCAGTAGAAAAAATTACCTCATAATTATTTTTTGTATCTGTATCCCAGATAATTAAAATCAGATCATTTTGTTCAAGAGAGGTTGTCAGGCCCTTTTTTTTATTGCTGTATTTACCATAAACTGATGGGACTGCACCATTTTCCCTGCACATAAGTTCAATTTTATTTACACCACTTTCTGTATCAGATAATATTAAAACCTTCATAAACCCTCTATCGGCATTTAAATGACTTCTTATAATATAAATCTGCCTTTCAGGTTAGCCAGTTTTACTTTTGAATGAGGCTCTATATTTACAACTTTTTAAATTCTTCTATCATGGCCGCAAATGGCGAATTATTCTTTTTCAATTCTTTTGAACCTCTTGTAATATTGCATAGGCTTAAACCAAGATCCTTTGCTATATTCCTTTGACTCATACCTGCATCAAGTAGTCTTACCAAAGCCCACCTGTTTGCAACTCCGGTAGTTTCCGAAACAGTAAGAAGACTCTTTAGAAATTGTTCAATCAGTTCCGGATCTGAACATGCTGCCAGAGTCCGGGATAATTCCTGCATAGCATTTTCGTTAATTTTTCGATCTTCCATATACCACTAATATACAACAGAAATTGATTCTGTCAATACAAAGAATTTGTCCGGTCTACCATAGAGGCCTGTTATTCCTTGATATGCTTATGAAAATAATATAATCTTCTATTTATGAATAATTTTCACACACATACACATCGTTGTAAGCACGCATCAGGAACTGTTAAAGATTATGTAGATGCTGCAGTAAAAAACCATAAAGGTGAAAGTAACGACCTGCCCCTGCTGGGAATGAGTGACCACACTCCTCTTCCGGATAACAGATGGGCAAATGTAAGAATGGACATTTCGGAACTGGATGCCTATGTTAAAGAATTTAAAGAAGCGGAAACAGATAAAATTGTACTTCTAAAA
>JALTGJ010000420.1 GCA_027077185.1 Spirochaetales bacterium
GTAAAGTCATCTTCCTCTAAGTTAAGATAATCCAGATAATCTATCAAATCATACATATAGTCTGCAGACCCTTCTATTTTATCAGTATATTCATTAAATACTAAATCCCGTTTAGTTTTATCACCAATCCATAAACTGTTTTCAAAAGCTGCAGCAGGAACATCATCCAAAAGACTATTACTTTGCATTAGTTTATCCAGGTATATTGAAGAACTACTTAGTTTTCCCTCAATCTGATTTATTCGGGCTAAAACATAACCAGCAAGATCCAGCCCGTTTTTATTGACAAGTTCAAGTTCACCTACCATTATACTACGGTCCCAGTTCCACTGGCTTCCTTCAGTTAACTTTTTATAAGTTTCATTTACACTGGCCTCTTCAGCAATAAGTCTGCCAAGATATTCAGAATCATCAGAAAACTGTGATAAAATTGTTTGGAATTTATTAATAAAGCTTTCTTTCAAACCTATACTTCCTGCAAGTGCATTCCCAGCAGAATCAAGTTGATCCCGGGCTGCATTAACTGCATCCAAAGAAGGTTCTTCTCCCTTTGCAATCAAATCTTTATTCTTCTTCTCCAGGGTGTTTAATAAATCCTGAGCTTTTTTATAACTGGAAAAATCTGTACTTAAATCTTTGGATGCAGATGTCAAATACAATGGGACCTCATTTAAAAAATTACGAAAGGCATAGCTTCTATCAAGAAGTTCATTAAACTGAACCGAAGCTTTATCAGTCTCTTTAATATTTCTATAAGAATAATTTGCAAGAATATTTAAATATTCCCCAATTGCCTTTTTTTTATCACCATTCCAAAAATATATTTCTGCCAGGGTTTTACGTAAAACCAGATTATCCGGATCATTTTTCAGTTCATCCTTATAATCATTAATTACCTTCTCTCTCATAAGCTGTTTATTATAAAAAATCTGTAGGGTCTTCTCCAGGTCCGGGGATGTTTTATATAGCGCGGAAGTACCTTTCCTTAAAGCTGCTATCTTATCCCGCTGATTATTTTTTACATATGCTTCTTCCAAAAGAAAACGTGTCTCAAGATCTTCAGGGTATAATTTTATTATTTTCTTATATATAAGTACTGCCTTATCGGGATAACCATTAACCTCAAAAATTCCTGCAAGCTTTTTATTTAAAGTTAAACTGTCCCCTGCTATCTTATCAACCAGTTCAAACTGCTTTTCAGCAGCAACAGAATCACCGGCCCAAAGATAAGTAATTCCTAGATTTGCCTGCAAATTTAAATTATCCGGATATAAATCTATTGCATCCTTAAAAAATTCTTTTGATGTTTCATACTGACCTGTCCATGCCGAAACCTTGCCGGCCTCAGTCCATATATCAACTCGTTCAGGAACAAGCTTAAGAAGATCACTGTATGCATATAAACCATCAGAAAAAGATCCTTTCCAAATTAAATTTTTAGCTATTAACAACATAATATCAGGATCATCCGGCTCAAGAAGTAAGGCTTTTCTAAGATTTTTTAAAGAACTAAGGTAGTCACCTATTAGAGAATATATCATTGAAATTTCAATATAATTACGTGACTGATCAGGATTGTCTCGTATTAAAATTTCATAATCCTCAATAGATTTGAAGGGAGTATCCATAGACCTGTCATCCATATTTTTGGGGAAAACTTCCGGAAGTTTACCTTTTAAAATACGTTTTCCATCAACTTTTTTTACCAGAAAAAAATTATCCAGATAGAAATAAAATTTACTGTCATAACTACGCCTTTTCGGAATTTCAAACGTAATTCTATGCTCTCCCTTTGATAAAGTAAGATCAGAAACATAATTCCAGTAATAAGCAGGAGCATATCCACCTGCAACATGAACATCCTCCCTGTAAACATCATATTCGTAATAGTTATCAAGTTTATAATGAAATGGAGAAGAAAAAGATGGAAGCAGTTCATCTTTATTTCCAGGAGGAGTACCCCCATACCAGAATTCATACACTCCATCCTCTTCGGCATAAAATACATAGTCGGCATAATAAACTGAATCACCCTGCAAACCAGTAGACTGATTTAACTGAAGAGTCTCATAACCTGAACAGCTGTAATTAAGTATTGGTTCTCTATTGAAATTTGTTGCAACAGCATCTTCTCCCTCAACAAAAATCACACTTGAGCCTGTTTGAGGAAGAACTGGATCAATTTTATGAACAGTCGAAGAGGCTGATTCATTTATCTTTGCAGCTTCAGCAGTACCTGCACCACTTTCCTCTGCTGAGATACTATTTATACTAATTACTGT
>JALTGJ010000421.1 GCA_027077185.1 Spirochaetales bacterium
TTTCTTACTCCCATTGATAATAATTATTATTTACATTAGTATAGATAATGCATTTTATAGTGTCAATATTGAATTTTATGAAAATGACAAACCAGACTTTAATTTTGAGATTATAATTGATATTTTATGTATATAACAAATTTATACATAAAATTGATGTATTTATAAATTTTTGGCTTTTATTTTTTGGTATTATCAATTATACTTGATATAACCGGGAGGGTTTATGGATTCGAATACAGTAGCATACAGAAACGATTCAATATCAAAAGTAACCGGCAGAGCTTATTATGTAGATGACTTTAGATTCTATAACGAGGCCAGATGCGTACCGGTTTATTCCGGTTATGTCCATGCTAAATTAATAAATATAAATACAGAGGAAGCAGAAAATATACCTGGAGTATTAAAAGTTATAACATGGAAAGATGTTCCAGGACAGATTAAATCAGGGCAGATATTTCAGGATTACAGTATCCTTGTCAAGGATAAAATTAGATATGAAGGTGATGTAATTGCACTTGTAGTTGCAGAAACCGAAGAAATTGCATTAATGGCCTCTGAACTTATAACCCCGGAGGTAGAAGAACTTCCAATTATTCTTGATTCCTCTGATGCAATCAAGACAGATGCTCCACTTATAAATGAAGAATTTTCTACAAATATAATCTGCCATCACAAAGTCAGACGTGGTGATGCGGAAAAAGCATTTAAAGAATGTGATATTGTTATAGAAAAAGAGTTTCACACACCACTTGTAGAACATGCTTATCTGGAAACTGAAGGCTCAATATGCATACCAAAACGAAATGGCGGAATTGAAGTCTATGGAAGCATGCAGCATCCATTTAGTACACGCCGGTTTGTAAGTGCTCATTTAGGCATGCCGATTTCTGAAATTGAAGTATTTTCCCATCCTGTAGGAGGAAGTTTCGGAGGCAAAGATGATATGGCTGCTATGGTTTGCGCCAGAACAGCCCTTGCTGCAATTCTAATAAACCGTCCTGTCAGAATGATATATACCAGAGCATGGTCCATGAAAGAAAGCTATAAAAGAGTCCCCTATGATATTAAATATAAATATGGATTAACAAACGACGGATATATAAAGGCTGTTAACTGCTATATTCTGGCAAACTCAGGAGCCATTGCTTCAACTACCCCCTGGCTGACATGGAGATCAACTGCCCAAAGCTGCGGTCCCTACATGGTACCCAATGTTCATACTGATGTTTTTGGGGTTGCAACAAATAATGGCTTTACCGGAGCGTTTAGAGGTTTTGGAGCACCTCAGAGCAATTTTGCTATTGAACAAATGATGGATATATGTGCAGAAGCTTTAAAAATTGATCCAATTGTTTTTAGAAAACAGAATGGAGTCGTTGACGGATCAACAACAATTACAGGTCAAATTCTTAATACCCATAAGGTAAGTCTGCATGAGGTAATTGATACTGTTGTTGAAGCTTCTGACTATTATGAAAAAATAAAGTCATGTGATCATGGAAAGGGAGATAAAGATAAGTATTATGGTATTGGACTGGCATCCTCCTACAGAGGTTCAAGTATTGGTGCTGAAGGTATGGACTTTGCCAGTTGTACTATAAACTGCCAGTTTGATGGTTCAATTGTTCTTTCAACAGGAATCTTTGAGAATGGTCAGGGTGCGGAAAGTGCAATGAACATGATGCTATCAGAACTGCTTGGTGTAAAAATAGAAAGAATTTTCTATGCAACACCTTCTACCTCTACAATACCAGACAGTGGTACTACAGTTGCATCCAGAGGGACCTTAATGGGAGGCGGAGCCATTAAAGACGCTGTTGGAAAATTAAAAGAAATAATGAGACAGAACTTGTCTGATAAGCTAAGATGTCTTCCAAGAGAAGTCGTTTTTAAAGATGATTTTTTGTGGGGAAGAGATGGCTACAAATTACCATGGACAGAAGCAGTAAAAATTTTACATTCCAGAAAAGTTTTTCCATTTGCTTTTGGTTATTTTCAGGCACCATCCGTCACCTGGGATGAAGAAACAGGCCAGGGTGACGCATACTTTACCTACGTTTACAGCTGTCAGGCTGCTGAAGTGGAAGTAGATAGAAAAACAGGAAAGGTAAAGGTTCTTAAAGTTACAGCTGCTCATGACATTGGAAAAGCAATTAACAAAGATATGGTAGAGGGTCAAATATTTGGTGGTATAGTTCAGGGCCTGGGCTGGGCATTAACAGAAGATCTGCAGACCAGCAATGGAATTATTCAGCAAACAAATCTAAATAAATACAAAATACCAAAAGCCGGAGATATGCCGGAAATGAAAGCAATTATTATAGAAAATGCAGACCCCAACTCTCCAACAGGGGCAAAAGGAATAGGCGAGCCGGCACTCGAAATAACTGCCCCGGCTATTGCAAATGCAGTATATAATGCTACGGGTTACAGAGCTTACTCGTTGCCTATTAAAATTCCTGTAAACAAAGAAGCATAATAGATACAGAACTATTCAAGTTTTTCTATCCAGCTTGCAGAACTGGCATCACTGGGCATACGCCAATCACCCCGGGGAGAAAGAGCAAGGGTCCCTACCTTGGGCCCATCAGGCAGCGCTGAACGCTTAAACTGCTGGGAGAAAAATCTTTTATAAAATATTTTCAGCCATTTTAATATAATTTTACTGGAATATTTTCCTGTAAAAGCAATATTAGCCAGAAACAGAACTTTTTCGGGACCAAACCCACACCGTATTGCGTTAAACAGAAAGAAATCATGAAGCTCATAGGGACCGACTGTATCTTCAGTTTTTTGGACAATCTCTCCATTCTTTCCAGGGGGCAGTAATTCGGGAGATATAGGAGTATCAATTATATCCTTTAAAATTATTGATGTTTTTCCTGTACTTAAAGAATTTGCATAAAACTCGATTAAAAATTTTACCAGAGTTTTGGGTACTCCGCTGTTAACTGAATACATTGACATTTGATCTCCATTATAGGTACACCATCCCAGGGCGAGTTCAGAAAGGTCCCCGGTACCAATAACAAGTGAATTCAGTTGATTGGCTTTATCCATTAAAATTTGAGTTCTTTCCCTTGCCTGGGTATTTTCATAGGTCGTATCATGAATTTCCCGGTCATGACCAATATCAGAAAAGTGCTGGAGTGCAGCATTTGTAATATTAATATCTTCCAGAGAAATATTCAGTTCAGAACAAAGTTTTTCTGCATTACTTTTTGTACGTTTAGTAGTACCAAAGCCGGGCATTGTAATACAGTGAATATCTTTTAAATCCAGATTTAAATGTTTAAATGCCTCAATTGTAACCAGGAGTGCCAGAGTGGAATCCAGCCCGCCTGACAAACCAATAACAGCGGAAAATAAATTAATATTTGTCATCCGGGTAGCAAGACCAGTGCTCTGAATATTTAATATTTCACTGGAGCGTAATTTTAGATCACTCTTTGATTCAGGGACAAATGGATGAGGATCGATAAAACGATTTAAACTGCTGTGGGATTTTTTTTCCGCGGTGTAATATACTCTCCTGGAGGTTTTTGATGATAAAAATCTTTTACTCTGACTGAAAGTAATATTATTTAACCTTTCATGATTTATATACTCCAGATCCACATCATACATTATTAAGTCAGACTTTCTTTTAAACCTCTTATTTTCAACATGTACTTTTCCATTCTCAGCAATTATTGAATGACCGTCACAAACTGTATCTGTTGTGGACTCCCCCACACCTGCTGAACAATATACATATGCACCAATAGTTGATGCTGATTGGTGCTGTACTAAATTCCTGCGGTATTCAGCTTTACCTAGAATATCGGTACTTGCAGAAAGATTAAAAATTACTAATGCACCTTCAAGGGACAAAAATGAACTGGGAGGAATTGGAGCCCAAAGATCTTCACATATCTCAATACCAAAGGCTTCCAGCTTATCATTTCTATTGGAAAATACAATATCAGTACCAAAAGGGACTTCTTTGTTGTTAATTATTGTACTTGAAATATTTAAATCCAGACCTGATGAAAACCATCTGCCTTCATAATATTCGTTATTATTAGGTATAAAAGATTTTGGTATTATACCTAAAATTTCACCCTGAGAGACTGCTGCCGCACAGTTAAATAAACGACCATTTTCCTGATATGGAAAGCCTATTATATGAATACCATTATATTCACGGCTTTTATTAACAATATCTATTAAAGCCTCCAGCACAGAGTTTAAAAGAGTCTGCTGTCTAAAAAGATCACCACAGTTGTAGGATGAAATTACCAGTTCAGGATAAACTGTAATATCACATCCAGAAGCAGAAGCTTCGTGCATAAGAGTTACAATATTTTTGTAATTTTCATGTATACTGACAGGTGTTGTTTCCGGCTTTGCTGCTGCAACACGCAGATATGCAAATTGTTTCAATAGACTACTCCCATTCTATGGTCGAAGGGGGTTTACTTGATATATCGTAAACTACTCTTCCAATTTCTGAAATAGTGTTGGTAAGTAAGGATGATATTTCCAATAAATCTGAGGTTTTAAAGGGATAAACATCTGCAGTCATCCCGTCAATACTTGTAATTGCTCTTAAAGCAAGGACATAAGCATATTCCCGGGCATCCCCTGTAACGCCAACAGATTTAACAGGGAGTAACACACAAAAGGCCTGCCATATTTCATTGTAAAGGTTTCTGTTTTTTAATTCAGAAATAAATAAAGCATCAGCTTCCTGCAGAATTCTTACTTTAGCTTGAGTAATATCCCCTAAAATTCTAACAGCAAGACCTGGGCCGGGAAAAGGATGCCTTTCAATTATGCGCTTGTCTATTCCAAGACTAATACCCAGTTGCCTTACTTCATCTTTAAACAGCTTATCAAGAGGTTCAACAATCATTCCTTCGTCTCTCTTCTTCTCTACAAGGGGTGAACGAACATTATGATGAGACTTTATTACTTTAGCATTTATCCCTACACCCTTTCCTGATTCTATCAGATCAGTATAAAGAGTTCCCTGGGCAAGAAAATAGTTATTAGAAATTTCTTTTGGTAATTCTGTTTCCTGAACCTTAATAAAAAGATCACCAATTATTTCCCTTTTTTGCTCAGGGTCTGAAACATTTTTTAAGGAACTTAAAAATAAACCTGAAGCATTAACCACAGTAATATTCCTGGCTCCAAGACTTTTTAAGTAGATCTTAATTTCTTCAGTTTCATTCTTTCTCATTAAACCTGTATCTATATACATAAGATATATATTTTCAGGAGGTAAGGCTTTAAGGAGAATCCCTGCAACAACAGAAGAATCAACACCTCCTGATATTAAAAGGAGAACTTTCTCATTTTTTACTTTTTGTTGCAATTCTTCAATAATTTGTTTGCCAAAAAGATTCATATCCCAATTTTTTCTGGCAGAACATATTTTAAAAACAAAATTACCGAGTATTTCTGTACCATATTCACAATGACTAACTTCCGGATGGAACTGTAAACCGTATAGATTTAATTTTTTATTTATACCGGCGGCCGGATAATTTTCCGATTCAGCCAATAGTTCAAATCCTTCACCTAAATGTTCAATACTATCACCATGACTCATCCAGGAAGAAAAACCCTGGGGTACCCCATCAAACAATTGAGATTCCATCAATATAGATACAGGGGCTTTCCCATATTCTTTGGTAGTAGAAGCGTTAACCTTTCCATTATAAATATCAGTCATTTGCTGAAACCCATAACAAATGCCCAATACAGGTAATCCAGTTAAGAAAACCCCCGGGTCCGGTTTGGGTGCTCCTTTTTCATAAACAGAAAAAGGAGAACCTGACATAATTATTCCTATAGTATTTATTAGTAATTCGTCTGTAATAACAGTATTACCCGTAAAAATTTCACAAAAGACACCCAGCTCCCTAATTCTTCTGGCAATAAGCTGGGTTGTCTGGGAACCAAAATCAAGTATAACTATTCTGTCCAAAGCCCTGTTCTCATCATTGTCTGCTTTCTTTGATACCCTACAGAAACTATACCAATGTGGGTCTTTGTATATTTTTCTATGTATTCAATATATTTCTTAGCGTTAGCAGGTAATAGTTTATAATCTTTTACCCCTGAGATATCCTGACTCCATCCATCAAAACTTTTTAATACCGGTTTGGCCTTTGCAAGTTTATCCCTGGAAGATGGAAAATCAGTTATTTCCACACCATCCACTTCGTAAGCAATGCAAACCTTAATTTCTTTAATTTCATCATATACATCAATGTGTGTTAATACCAAATGATCTATAGAATTTGTTCGGCAGGCATATTTTAGTGCAACAAGATCAAGGTAACCGCATCTCCTTGGACGACCGGTTGTTACCCCGTATTCTCTACCCAAATCACGTATGTACTCTTCAAGTTCCCCATCCCTTTCCTGTAAAAATTCACTTGGGAAAGGCCCATTTCCTACACGTGTGGAATAAGCCTTAAATACCCCAAAAACCTTATCAATTGAACCGGGTCCAATGCCCCCGCCCAAAGAAGCACCAGCTGCTGCTGCATAACCGGAAGAAACGAAGGGATATGTTCCAATATCAAGATCCAGTAAAATTCCCTGTGCACCTTCAAAAAGAACTTTTTTATCTTTATAAGCATCCATAAAAGAAGCCATATCCACCATCATGCCGGTTATTCTTTCAATAAAAGGTTCCAGAAAGTCTTTTTCTGTTTTGCTTAAGGTTTCTAAAAATGCAGAATCCCCCAAATCACAAACTCTTATTCCTTCCCGTTGAGCTTTCTGAGAATAAGTTACACCTATACCCCTTCCTGTAGTTCCTATAGGAGATCTCCTGGCTTTTTCCAGATCCAGATCCATTTGCTTGTAGGAAGGCAAAACCAAATGTGCTCTGTCAGAAATAAACACCCTGTTTTTCCAGTCAACACCCTG
>JALTGJ010000422.1 GCA_027077185.1 Spirochaetales bacterium
TTCTTTCAGTACAGGAACTTGGCTCAGAAAAATCTATTGATCCATTGATAAATAAGTATGCTGAAGAATTACTTGAATCTAAATATTTAATTTTTATACATCCAAATTGGTGGGGACAACCCCCTGCAATTTTAAAAGGGTACATTGACAGAATATTCCGACCTCCATACGCTTACGATTATCCTGAAGATGGTTCTGGTTTTGGCTTACCCATTGAAAAATTGAAAGGAAAGGTTGGCATTGTTTACAATACATCCAATACCGATATAAATAGGGAAAATAATTTTTTTGGTGACCCTCTAGAAAAGATATGGAAAAAATCCGTATTTGGTTTTCTTGGGATCGATAGCTATTATCGAAAAATGTTCAGTATTATTGCAGATAGTTCTGAAGCAGAAAGAAAAAACTGGCTGGAAGATATTAAGAAAGAAGTCTTTAAACTACTAAATAACCATAAGACCTAATGGTTTTAATATCTCCGCAGCAGCCTTTTTGTTTTGTTTTAAGAATATTCAACTTTTTTCGAATATTTGAAATATGCATATCAACAACTCTTGAATCCTTTTTGTGGCTGCCCCATAAGGCAAACATAAGAACTTCTCTTGGAACTGCCTCACCATAATTGGTAATAAGCTTTTTTAAAATAGTATACTCTTCAATGCTTAGTCCTAGGGAAAACCCTTCAATCGATAAACTCTCCAGGGAAAGAACAAAATTATTCCATTGTAAGCCTGTATTTTCATGTTTAAAATTTTTTCTTATTCGGGCTTCAAGCTCATCAAAGTCCCAGGGATCACGAAGAAAATCCACACACCCTGCATTAAATGAATTTTTTAGATTGTTCTGTTTTCCATGTACAATAAATTTTATGGAAGTTAAATTAGATTTGGAAGTTAAAAGTTCACCAAGATAAACGGCATCAATTATTAAAAATTCTGATAAAACTTCCGGGAAAGCTTTACAGTAATCAAAAATATAGTTAAATTTTTTTTCGAAAAGTTTAACCTGGCTTATAAAAACCGGATTATCAGATATTAAAATTATCTTATTCGAGTTTTTTTGTATCATCCTCTTCAATCATACGCTGTTTAAGGTCTTCCAGTAAATTATCAGCAGAATTACTGCTGCCTTCAAGCTGGGCAAATTGTTTCTCAAGATCAAGTTCATTGCTCTCTATTTCAGAAAGTTCCAGGGTAGCTTCATTTTCAGCTTCCAGCCGGTCAACTTTTGCCGCCATTCGATCAAAAACTTCAAAGGCCGAATTATCTGACAGACCAGAGACAGTCTCCTGTATTTTTTTTTGGGCAGTAGCTCTTTTTGATCTGGCAATAAGCAGATTCTTCTTTCTTTGTGCATCTTCAATTTTCTGCTGAAGCTGCCTGAGGGCATTCTTAAGCTTTTCGACGGCCTCATGCTGGGAATCCCACTGAGGTTTATACTGATTATAGAGATTATCATATCCCTGCTTGCGCAGGAGAGCTTCTTTTGCAAGATCATCCTTTCCGGCTTTAACCGCAAGCATAGCCTTCTCTTCCCATTCTTTTGCAAGAGATTTATTATTCCTCATCTGGCGCTCAAGACGTTTTTCATCTGCAATAGAGGAAGCAACACTTTTTTTTGATTCAATTAGCTGTTGATTCATATCTACAATGACCTGGGAAAGCATCTTCTCAGGGTTCTCGGATTTGCTGATCATATCGTTCATATTTGATTTTAACATTCGCCTTAATCGGCTAAAAAGTCCCACACATTTCTCCTTACAAAAATCAGCAGTATTCGAATAATAATGTATAAAATTTTATAATCTCAAAATCTGTTTACCGGATTTTATTTATAATTTTCGATCTATGCCCTGCTGATTCACAATTATCCTAAAAATACCTGACCTGAATTATCAATTGCCAGAATTGTTTTACATTCTGAACATCTAAATCGCCCGGATTTAGTAGCTTTAAGCTTTTTGGCACATATAGGACATTGAAATATTTTAGGAAAAACTTCAGAGGTACCTTTTGCTTTATTGGAACCAAAAAATTCCACAGCTTCTGTAAGACTGTCTTTAATATTAAAAAACTGGGAAAACCCTAACAACTGAAATACTTCATAAACTTTAGGCTGTATTTCCAGCAACACAAGATCTCCACCCCTGGGTCGTACAGCTTTCAAAAATGCTGTAAATGAACCTATACCTGTACTTGAAACATAATTCAATCCACCACAGTTAAATACAAGTTTGGTAAATCCTGCTTCCACTGCTTTTGACACACGTTTTTGAAAGAAATTTGAGTTATATGTGTCAATATATCCAGTAAGATAAAGAACCAGACAGTTTTCAGTTTCTTCTATCTTCTGCAGACGAATTTTTAGACTATCATCCCTTTCATCATCAAATCCCGGTACTATTTCATTATTGCTCATGTGCCCTCTTTCCGAATAACTCTAATACAATATAACACTATATTAGTAGGCATTCTTTAATTTGTCAAATTTACCTGTAAAAAGAGTATAAATATACTTAATATAATAGTATACTCACGTAATTCTATCAAGCAGTATTTATTTTTACAAGCTGATATTCTATTTTTCGGCAAATTCTAAAAAGAACTAAGCTTGACCTGAATGTTTTTACAATCTAAAATATCAATTAAAGAGGTATTTATGAAAAAATTTACTTTCATACTGTTCTTATCCTTTATATTGTTCAGTTTATCTGCACAGACAAATAATAATGCTGACACAATAATAAATTTTGATCTTACTCTAAAAAAAATTGTTAAGATGGTAGAATCCGGCAATTCCAATAATATAGATATGGATCAATATATTATTCTTGACGGAATAGTCTCCGACAGAATAATACTTGCTTCAGATAAAGAAAATTTTGTCGGGAGACTTGAAATTTCCTATGGTGAATGGGAAGGACTTGAAAATGTTGCAATTTACAAGTGTCTTATCCAGATCCAGGGTTTGGAATTCGCTTCAATGATTCCTGCAAGACGATCCAGAACACCAAACCCCAATGAAATTACTCTTAATACCCATTTACTTATATTGGGTAAATATCTTGGTTATAATGAAGATGATTCAGGAAATAAAACACCCGTTATTGAAGGCTATAAACTTCGTAAAATCAATTAAAAATAATATGCTTATATTTAATTAGTCTGTTTGGTCCTGAATGAATTCCTGCCCTGGTCAGAACACTTTTCAATTCCCTTACATTCCCGGGCCAGGGGTGGTAGGTAAGCTTTTCCAAAGCTGATTTTGATATTGTATAATTAAATTCCATATTATTTAGAAAAAACTCAACCAGTAGAGGAATATCTTCCATTCTCTCCCTTAAAGGCGGTATACTAATAGAAAGGGTATTAATTCGATAGTATAAATCTTCTCTGAATAATTTATTTTTTACTGCTTCCGTTAAATGTTTGTTTGTTGCAGATATTACTCTTACATCTATAGGAATCTGCCTAAACCCTCCTACCCTGGTTATTGTTTTTTCTTCCAGTATCCTAAGCAGCTTAACCTGGGATTCCAATGGCATCTCGCCTATTTCATCCAGAAATAAAGTACCTTTATGAGCCGATTCAAAATATCCAGGTCTTGATTTTGCATCAGTAAAAGCACCTTCAGTTGTTCCATATAGCTCAGATTCAATAATTGACTGAGTAAGAGCTGCGGTATGCATTGTATGATAAGCATATTTATTTCTCTTTGATAAATTATGTATACATTTTGCAATCAGATTCTTGCCGACACCGCTTTCTCCCAGCAGTAGCACTGCCGCATTGGCAGAGGCATATAACTGTATTTTTTCTTTAACAATTTGCATTTCTCTTGAGCAGCCAATAATATACCTGGAAATATCCCTGGACTGTCCAGGGAGTGTTATTATGCTTCCAGCGTTTTCTCTAATAGCAAAATTAACAGCATCTTCTATTTTATGAAGACTTTCCGAGCTAAAAGGTTTGGGAATAAAATCTATTACACCCATTTTAACCGCCATTACAAGATCTGTCACAGGAGAATTTTTGCCAGTCAAATATATTACTGTAGATTCTTTTAAAACCTGAACTTCTCTTAAAAACAGGTGAAGTTCCTTCTCCATAAAATCCAAATCAATAAGAATAATATCTGCATCACTTTTTTTTAAAGAAGAAAGCAAGTCTTTATTAAAGGAGAGTAATGATATTTTAACACTGCTAATCGACATTTTTAAGATATTAAAACATTTTTTATCATTGCCGATGAAAACTAAATTCATCATACCAATGAAAGAATATTATACTTTAAGTCCTTGTGCAAGAACAATTTATTTAATTAACCAGTAGATGAGACGCACTCACCCTAAGCTGTAATTACTGTCTCAGAAATTGATTCTTTCATGAATAACTTAATGTAGAACAAGAATCAACCAGCCCATTACAAATAATTATACACTTCTATTTCATATACAAGGGATTCCCATATGCATTTTCAACTACCAATACTGCATTTTAATAATTATGGAAGGAATTTTTAGAAAATTTAATAAATTTCTTCACCAATCTGTCCAGACTTTAATCTCCAACAGATTATATTCCAAATAAAACGGTAATTTTATATTAAAAATTTATTTTACCTATTGACAATAGAATTATAAACCCAATATCTTATACAAATACATTATTTTGCAAATTAATACTAAAATAGTGACAAGTTTTTTGCTATTATTGTAATTTTTACTTGAACAGGAGCTAATTTATGATAAAAAATCTTCGTACCGGAGCTGAAATCATAGTTGACATAATGCAGCAGCAGGGTGTTGAGCATATTTTCGGTATTTCGGGAGGATCAGTTATTCCAATTTTTGATGCTTTAGTTGATTCTTCCATTAAGCTTGTACTTACCCGGCATGAACAGGGAGCTGTTCATATGGCTGACGGTTATGCACGAGCCAGCGGCAAGACAGGTGTTGCTCTTGTAACATCAGGCCCCGGGGCTACAAATACAATTACAGGGATTCTAACAGCAAATATGGATTCCATTCCTCTGGTTGTTCTTACAGGGCAGGCACCTACCTGGACACTGGGAATGGATGCTTTTCAGGAAGCTGACGTTTTTGGGATTTCATACCCTGTTGTAAAACATTCATATCTTGTTAAAAATGCTGAAGATATTCCCAGAATTATGAAAGAGGCATTTTATCTTGCTCAATCCGGAAGACCCGGTCCGGTGCTGATAGACCTCCCAAAGGATGTCAGCAGTGCAATGATAGATCCTAACTATAACGAATCCTTTCACCTCCCGGGCTATAGAATTCCGGATGAGAATCATGATACAGATCTGATTTCCATTGCAGGATTGCTAAAAAATGCAAAACGGCCTGTTCTTCTGGTTGGGCATGGTGCAGTAATTTCAGGGGCCGAAAAAACTGTCCGGTTTCTTGCAGAAAAAATGCAAATTCCAGTAACAAATACACTTCTGGGGAAAGGGTGTTTCCCGGACACTCACGAACTAAGTCTTGGAATGCTGGGAATGCATGGTACTGCTTATGCAAACAAAGCTGTTTATGACTGTGATTTAATTATGTCTATCGGAAGCAGATGGGATGATAGAATTACAGGAAAGGTTTCTGAATTTTGTGAAAATGCAGTAAAAATACATATAGACATTGATCCTTCCGAAATTGATAAAGTAATTAAAGTTGATGAAAGTATTGTTGGTGATGCCAAAACTATTCTAAAGAAAATTGCACCTTATCTTGAAAAAGGTGACACCTCTGACTGGCTTAAAACAATAAAAAAATGGAAAAAAACTTTCCCGCTAAATTATAAAAAAGAGGGAAAACTAAGGGCACAGCATGTAATAGAAGAAATGTATAATCTTACAGAGGGGAAGGCTCTTGTTGTTACAGATGTGGGCCAGCACCAGATGTGGGCTGCACAATACTATAAAATAGAATCCGGAAGGAAATGGCTGTCATCCGGAGGTGCAGGAACTATGGGCTACGGATTTCCTGCATCCATTGGCGCAGCATTATCACAACCTGATAATATAACAATTGCAATTGTAGGGGATGGAGGTTTTCAGATGACTCTTTCTGAACTTTCAACAGCTGTTAACCAGAAACTTCCTATTAAAATACTTATCATTAATAATCATTACCTGGGTATGGTCCGGCAGTGGCAGGACATGTTTTATGATAACCGTCTATCCGGAGTGGACCTTAAAGGAAACCCTGATTTTGTAAAACTGGCTCAGGCTTACGGAGCAAGAGGTTTTAGAATTAAAAGAAGTTCAGACGTTAGAAAAATTATATCTGAAGCTCTGGCCTATAATGACGGTCCATGTATAATTGATGCACAGGTTGAAAAACTTGATAATGTTTTTCCAATGATTCCGGCAGGAGCCGGATTAAACGAGATGCTTCTTGAAGCACCCAAAGTAAAACTTGAAAAACCAAAAGGGAGTACATAAAATGACAGATACATATTCAACCCATGCCATTGGTCTCTTTGTAGCCAATAAATCCGGAGTGTTAAACAGAATTGCTCTCGTATTTTCAAGAAGAGGATACAATATTGATAGCCTGGTAACTTCACCAGCAAAAAATACAAGCTTTTCCCATATGAATATTATAGCTTCCGGAGACAGGGAAACACTTGATCAAATTCTAAAGCAGCTTAATAAACTTGTGGATGTAGTTCATGCAAGGGATTATGCAGATCTTGATATAGTTGAAAAAGAACTTGCCCTGATCAAGGTAAAATGCATTGCGGAAAACCGAACAGATATTATGCAGATTGGTCATGCATTCCGTGGCGAAGTGGTTGACATCTCAGATACAACAATAACCTTCCAGGTTACAGGTCCTTCAAGAAAAATTGATGGTCTGGTTAAAATGTTTGAAATATATGGAATAATAGAAGTTATAAGAACCGGCAAAGTAC
>JALTGJ010000423.1 GCA_027077185.1 Spirochaetales bacterium
AATAGAGATTGAAAGGTACTCAATTTTTTCATCCAGAAATTTATGTTTATAACCGTATACTGTTTTTATTTTAAAAAATAAACTTCCACCATCCTTCATAGATTCTTTTGCGTTAATAATTAAATTACCTAAGACACGGTTAATCTGCCCTTTATCTGCTAATATCGTGTAATTGGGTTTTGAATAAATAAAATTACATTTAATTTTGGATTTTGCAGTAATATAAAGATTTACTATTTCTTCAAGCATTTTATTTACTGAAAAAACAGTCTTATTGGGATATCCATTATTATCTATAGAAATAAGCTGGTTTGTAAGTTCTTTTGCCTGGTTTATAGCGGTTTCCGCTTCCAGAACACTGGATTTAATTTCATCACTTACAGATATATCTGACTTTATTAATCCCATCTGCCCCTTTAAAACGGTTAAAATATTATTAAAATCATGAGCAATACTTCCTGCAAGTGCTTCCATAGATTCATGTTTTGATTTTAAGAGTTGACTTTGTTCAAGCTTCTTTCTTTCGGTTATATCTCTGCTGCTGTATATCATTCCAAGGATATTCTGATTCCTGTCCTTAAAAACCCTTCCCTTGCTTTCAAGAAAGAGGTACGTTTTATCCTTGCGAATCATTCTGTATTCAGCAGCACCACTTGTAGAAATTCCTTCTGCAGCATTCTTAATATAAAAAGCAGCTTTTTTTTGATCTTCAGGATGAATCCAGTTAATCAGGTTTGTCCCAATTATATCTTTGTCCGTTTCAGCACCGAAAAGCTGTACAATTCTATCGGAAACAAAAAGTACTTTTCCTGACTTATCGGTAATAGTTATACCATCAGGTAGCGAACTTATAATTTGATGCCAGTATTTGTTTAATTTCACTATAAGCCACCTGGTTCTTTTAATTATAACCTTAAAGGTTAAGTATAACATCCAAGTAGCGGGAATAAAAGCAAATATTTTTTTAATATTGTAAAAAATATAGTTTGTAGTGGTATTTACTGTGCAATTATCCCTTACTAATTACTTCATAGGCTCTTTCTTTTTGATCCGGGAAAAGCTCTTCAGGCATATTTTCCTTACCAAGTGCCATAAAAACCATATATCTTGCACAATGGAGATTGTTATTTTTACAATACTCTTCTTTTAACTTGGATATATCATCCTCATTTCCATTCAGCTGACCCTTGTAAAAGGGACAGGTTCTTATTAATTCACATTCCTGCATATATACCTCAGTACTGTTAAAATAATTTATGTGAAAGGATAAATCAATACGAATTAGAGTTTTTTTACATTTTTTTTACCGAATATCATCAATAATTTCAATCTCAAACTGTTTTGCTATTTTTCTGCATTCCCCAATCGATGCTGTTACGTCTTCCGGTCTATGAGCATCAGAATTACAAATAGCTTTTATATTATAGTTTCCTGCAATTTCCCAGAATTCCATCCATGGATAGACATGTCGTAGACCTTCAGGAGTAGATAATAAATTTTTTCTAAGTCCGTATCCATTAATTTCCAGGGGTATCTCTAATTCTTCAGCAGCACTCAGTATATCTTTGGTACATGCTGTTGTATTATTATCCCATGTTTGATAGCCTGCACCAAATCCGTCAGGATGTGCTATAAAAGAAAATATACCCGATCGCATTGTGTCAATCATAATATCTGCATATTGTTTAAGATGTTTTGGTGTTTTTATTTCACTTAGATATCCCCATTCACCATGGTTTTTGAAGTAGTGAACAGAACCAATTAGGTAGTCAAACTCTCTTGAACCCAGGAGTTCCTCTCTGTAAAACCCTTCATATATCGTATCCCATTCGCATTCAAGTCCTTTTAGAAGTACAATTTTATCTGTTTCCGCTTCTTTAAATTCTTTAACATAGGCATCCAGTTCCGAAATGTCCATTCTTACATTTGTCCATCTGTTATCCGGAAGAGGAGTGTGGTCACTCATTCCAAGCAGGGGCAGGTCGTTACTTTCACCTTCATGGTTTTTTATTGCAGCATCTACATAATCTTTAACAGTTCCTGATGCATGCTTACAACGGTGTGTATGTGTGTGAAAATTGTTCATAAATAGTAGATTATATTATTTAAATAAGCATATCAAGGAATTACAGGTTAATATAGCAGATCTGGCAAATTCTTTGTATTGACAGAATTAATTTCTGTTGTATATTAGTGGTATATGGAAGATCGAAAAATTAACGAAAAGGCTATGCAGGAATTATCCCGGACTCTGGCAGCATGTTCAGATCCGGA
>JALTGJ010000424.1 GCA_027077185.1 Spirochaetales bacterium
ATGTCAGTAGTATTTACATTTCTAACTCTACTGGTATTTGTAATGAAGCTGATGTCAGCGATATTGCCAAAATACTTTCCGGATAAAGTAAAAGAATCAAAAACCAATAAAAAACGATCCGTTAAAAATGAACAAAAATCAATAGAAACCCCTGCTGAAACATTTAGTATGGGAGAAGCAGAAATTGCGGCTGTAATAGCTGCAGTCAAATCATACTCAAACAGTTAGGAGAGGTATTTTTAGATGAAAAAAAGAGTCGATTTTATGGTCACAGCTTTTCGTGACGGTTTCCAGTCAGTATATGGTGCAAGAGTATTCACAAAAGATTTCCTTCCGGCTGTAGAAGCAGCAGTTGATGCAGGAATTACACATTTTGAAGCAGGTGGTGGAGCAAGATTTCAGTCTTTATACTTTTATTGTAATGAAGATGCTTTTGATATGATGGATCAGTTTAGAGCAACTGTTGGTCCGGATATTAATCTTCAGACACTTGCAAGGGGAACAAATGTAGTTGGCCTTGAGTCACAATCAAGAGACGTTATAGACCTTCATGCAAAAATGTTTACAAAACATGGAATATCTACAATTCGAAACTTTGATGCACTTAATGATGTTAACAACCTTATTTATTCAGGTGAAAGAATTGTTGCAGCAGGAGCAAAGCACGAAGTTTGTGTTACAATGATGGAGCTGCCCCCAGGAGCAACAGGGGCTCATGATCCGGAATTTTATATGGGTGTTCTTCGTAATATCCTGGATGCCGGAATTAAATATGATTCAATATGTTTCAAAGATGCATCAGGTACCTCTGCGCCTGCCAAGGTATATGAAACTATAAAACAAGCAAGATCTCTTCTTGGTGAAGAAGCAAGAATTGTTTTTCATAGTCACGAGACAGCCGGCACCAGTATTATTGGGTACAAGGCAGCTATTGAAGCTGGGGCCAATCAGGTCGATTTATCTATGGCACCTGTTTCCGGAGGTACAGGACAACCTGATATTATTACAATGTGGCATGCACTTAGAGGTACTGAATATGATCTCGGCATAGATATAAATAAAATAATGAAAGCTGAAGAAGTATTTAAAACCTGTATGAAAGATTATTTTATGCCCCCGGAAGCAAAAAGCGTTGAACCATTAATGCCATTTTCTCCTATGCCTGGTGGTGCACTAACGGCAAACACCCAAATGATGAGAGACAATGGAATTTTAAACAGATATAATGAAGTCACCGCAGCTATGGGAGAAGTTATAGAAAAGGGCGGATACGGAACTTCTGTAACTCCTGTTTCCCAGTTCTATTTTCAGCAGGCTTTTAATAATGTCATGATGGGATCCTGGAAAAAAATTGCTGATGGTTACGGAAAGATGGTTCTGGGTTACTTTGGGAAAACCCCTGTTGCACCGGATCCCGAAATTATTAAACTGGCAGAGAAGCAGCTGGGTTTAAAACCCACAACAAAAATTCCAGTCGATATTAATGATGCTGATCCTCAAAAAGGAATAAAAATAGCAACACAGCGACTTAAAGATGCAAATTTAAAAGTTAATGATGAAAATGTTTTTATTTCTGCAACATGTAAAGAAAAGGGAATCACATTTCTAAAAGGCAATGCAAAAATAGGTGTTCGCAAAATTGATCCAAATGAAAAAGAAGCATCTGCAGCAGCAAATACAAAAGCTGCTACAGAATTTACCGTCAAAGTCAATCAAAACGAATACAACGTTGAAATGAAAGGCTCCAAAGCCCTGGTTAATGGTGTTGAATATAATATATCTGTAAAAGAAGGACTAAGCGCAAAACCAGTTCAAAAGACAGTACAACCTGCGCAGGCAGCTCCTGCAAGTACAGTGTCGCGACCTGCCCCGGTTACAGGAGGCAAAAAAACTATCGAAGCCCCATTACCAGGTATAGTCCTTAAAATTTTAAAAGGTGTTGGAGACAGAGTTGAAGAAGATGAAGTAATTATGATCGTTGAGTCCATGAAAATGGAAACTGAAATAAATGCTCCATCCTCGGGGACCATCAGTGAATTACCAATTAAAGAATCCGATCAGATAGTAGCAGGTGATACTCTGGCAGTAATAACAGCTGATGCTTCCTCAGCCAAGTCTGCTCCTACTCCTGCAGCAGCAGTACAAAAACCTGCAGCAGTACAAAAAAAAGCTGCTCCGGTAGCAAAACAGGTTTCAGTTCCAAAAGCTGCTCCTGTAAAGTCAGCTCCTTCGAGCGGAAAACAGATTATTGTGGAAGCCCCGCTTCCTGGAATTGTTCTTAAACATGTTAAAAACACAGGGGATTCCATTGAGGAAGATGAAGTGATAATGATAATAGAGTCCATGAAAATGGAAACCGAGATTATTGCCACTGGAACTGGAACATTAACAGAACTTTCTGTCAAAGAAGGTGATCAAATTAGTGCAGGTGATAAGCTTGCAGTAATTAATTAGGAGATTAAGATGAGTATATTAGACTCCTTATTAGCTTTCTGGAGTAAAACAGGAATAATGAATTTCACATGGCAGCAAGCTGTAATGATCCTTATTGGTGGTTTATTAATCTATCTGGCAATAAAAAAAGGATTTGAACCTCTTCTGCTTTTGCCAATGGGTATAGGTGCTATTTTAGCAAATGTTCCTGTTGTAAATATGGCCGGTGCAGAAGGATTTATCGGCATCATTTCACACTTTGGGATTTCAAATGGTTTATTTCCCTTACTAATATTTATGGGTGTCGGAGCAATGACAGATTTTGGTCCATTAATTGCAAATCCAAAAACAGCCCTTCTTGGAGCTGCTGCCCAATTTGGTATTTTTACTACACTGCTTGGTGCTCTTGCTCTAACACAATATGCAGGATTCCATTTTAATCTTTCTGATGCAGCAGCTATAGGAATTATAGGTGGTGCTGATGGTCCAACTGCAATATTTGTTGCAAGAAAACTGTCACCGGATCTTCTGGGTGCAATAGCAGTTGCCGCGTATTCCTACATGGCGCTGGTTCCAATAATTCAACCGCCAATTATGAGGCTGTTAACTACTGAACACGAACGAAACATTAAAATGGAACAGCTAAGACATGTTACGAAATCAGAAAAAATTATATTCCCACTTGCAGTTCTTGGTATTTGTATAATATTGCTTCCCGAAGCAACTCCTCTAATTGGAGCACTTATGTTTGGAAACCTTGCAAAAGAAAGTGCTGTTGTAGAAAGATTATCAAACACAATGCAAAATGCTCTAATGAATATAGTAACAATCTTACTTGGATTAGGAGTTGGTTCAAAATTTGCTGCAGAAAAGTTCCTTAGAATTGAAACACTTGGAATATTGGTTCTGGGTCTTATAGCTTTCTCTATAGGTACAATGAGTGGAATCCTTATTGCAAAACTTATGAATGTACTTTCAAAAAAACCTATAAATCCCCTAATAGGTGCAGCTGGAGTATCGGCAGTTCCTATGGCTGCAAGGGTTGCCAATAAGGTTGGACAGGAAACAAATAAGCATAACTACCTTCTTATGCATGCAATGGGACCAAATGTATCAGGAGTAATTGGATCCGCTGTTGCCGCTGGAGTACTGCTTGCAGTAGTACCAATGCTTGGATAGATCTTTTCCATTCGATACAATTTCTTTATGAGAATGAATATTGGGGTATAAAGAAATCACTCAGGGAGCGGTTTACTAACCGGTTGCTGAGTGTTTTTGCCCTTCGATACAATTTCTTTTGTGGTAAAATTCTAGAGTAAAACGAAATCACTCAGGGCACGTGTTTTCGGTCACTGAGTGCGACGAAGTCGTGTATCGAAGTGATCGAAGCACCGGTTGCTGTTTTAATGATCACAATGCTCATGGTCGTGACCTTCCCCTTCATCATGATGATGGCCCCAATGTTCTACTTCCCACTCTTCTGCCATTCTTATATCAGTTATTTCAGCCTTAACCCGTAAGGTTTCGCCGGAAAGAGGATGATTTTTATCAATCAGAACTTTATTTCCCCTAAGTTCAATTATGGTAATTATATTATCACCATCTTCATCTTCCACGTCAAATTCCATACCAGCTTCCAGAACAGAATCTTCCGGAAAGATCTCTTTTTCTATCTCAACAATCAAATCATCATTTTTTATTCCAAATCCATCTTCCGGAGGGATAACTATATCTATCTTTGCACCCTTTTCAAGTCCATTTAATGCCCTTTCGACCCCGGGAAGCATTTCACCTATACCATGAAGATAATCATATTCTCCATCAACACTGGAACTTTCCAGGACTTCACCCTTGTCATCCATCAATATATATTCCAGAGTAACAATAGAGTTTTTTGTAACTTTCATTTTTTATTCCTTATTTAGAGCTCTTAAACAGAATGCTGCTCATTTGCTCTTACAATTTTACGTGCAAGTAGTTTGGAAAGGAATATACCATAGTGAGGATATCTCTTCATTACCTGAACAAAGGATTTTCGGGATATTTTTATTAATTTACCTTTTTCTTCAGCATGTACAGCTGCAGATCTTCTATTATTCAGCAAGAAAGCCATTTCTCCCATAAATAAATCTGCAGGACTAAGGGATCCAACAACTTTTTTATTAAGAAACACTGTATATCTTCCACTTGCAATATAATATAAAAAATTACCTTTTTCACCTTCATGAAAAACAACATCACCCTTATTGGGATATATAACTTCTTCCCCTGAAAACCCCTCCGGAGTTTTTCTAATTACAGAGTCATCATGTTTAACTGTAATCTTCGCTTCATTTCCAATATCATTATATTCAACAGATTCAGAAAAAGCCTCAGCCATAATGATTCCTCTGCCATGCTGGGAAAGAGGATCATCATTCTGAATTTTCTTTTTTATTTTTGAGACATCAAACCCCTTGCCTTCATCACGAATTGTAAATACAGTATTGTCTATTGAAGAATCCCATTCAAAATGAACTCTCTTTGATGCTATTTCCACATCCTCACATTTTTCCTGAACAAGATCTATTACACTGCGTCCACTTTGCAAAAATTCTGTTTTTTCGTCGAAACTAATTCCACAATGACCATGTTCTATCCCATTTACAATAAGTTCAGATAAGGCCAACTGAAGGTGCATTTTATTCTCAGACTTTAAATACCCTTTTTGCACTAAATTTGTTACTGCAATACCTGCATAAATAGAAACAGCAAGAATATCATTATCAATTGAAAAAGAACCGGAAGAATGTTCCATAAAATGACTGTACAAATCTTTTTGATATATTAATTGCCAATTCTCAGCAATAATATTAACACTTTTTACTATATGACTGTCAATTCTGGAATAATCAAGCATTACAAGAACATTAAGATCTTTTACATCTTCCATTAACTCCTGTTCATTTTGAGTTGATCCGTCATACAATCCAATTATTCCAAAACTGTGTAACCAGGAATCTTTTCTAACCTGTCCTAACATAGATTTATACGAAACTTTTTTATCACCAAAGTTTAGAATTACAATTTCAGGAAGATCAAAGTTCAATGATTCAAGAATCCTCTTTTCATTTGCCATCATAACAATTGGAAAATCAAAACAACGCTCTCTACGGAAAGCTGATTCTATAATATTTTTAATTTTCTGATCTGAATTAACCAGTACAATAAATCCCATAAAATATATCTCCTAAAAAAAAACCGAACCCTTATTCTAGGTTCGGCTGTTTTATTCAAATAAAATAGGAATTAATTATCCAGGTATTTTGCTACAAAGGCTTCTGCATTCTGAATCGAACCCCCTGCAGCCCCTTTTACAACATTATTTACCATCAGGGTAAAGCCAATGCGTTTATCCTGTTTTTTTAATCTTCCTGTATACACTGTCATACCCGCAGGGCTCCCATAAAATGCCTGTTTAGCCTGAGGCAGGTTTTCCTGAGGATCGTACTCAATGGGCCTGATAGGTGTAGAAGGAAGATGCTCTATACCGCTTGCAGACTCATTCCAGGCTTTTATAACATCTTCAAGATCAACTTCCTTTTCAAATTCAACCCATACAGTTTCCAGATGACCAAACATTATAGGCACTCTTACACAAAAGGGGAAAATATCAATATTAATACTTAATATTTTTTTAAACTCTTCAATCATCTTCTCTTCTTCATTTCCAATGTATGGAATTACATTATTTGTAATATCCAGGGACGATAATCCAGGATGACCGGCACCACTTACAGACTGGTATGTTGATACTGTCAGCTCTTTAATTCCAAATTTTTTCAAAGGTGCCATTGCAACTGCAAGACCTGTTGTGGAACAGTTTGCATTTGTAACAATAAAACCTTTCTCGGGATAACCCTGCTTTTCTATCCAGTTTAAAGAATCAATATTGGCTTCAGGTATTAAAATAGGAACATCTTCCTGATATCTTAAAGCTGCAGCATTTGAGAAAACTGCAAAACCTGCTTCAATTAGTTTTGGCTCAACAATTTCTGCTACAGGATTGGGTAAAGCTGAAAATACAACCTGAATCCCCTCTGCTTTCATGGCATCCATATCAAAGTCGCTTATAGTAATATTCTGTATTGCCGATGGAATCTCCATGGGAAGGATCCAGTGAACCTCCTTTCCATACTTCTTTCCAACTCTGGATTCAGAGGCAATTATCCTTGTAATTTCAAACCAGGGATGATCAGAGAGCATCCACATAAATACCTGACCAACTGCACCAGTTGCCCCAAAAAGTGCTGCCTTAATTTTAGTCTCTCTTCTAAACTTATCTTTTCTGGGATTGCTTATCATGAAATACTCCTTTGGTTGCATAGCCGAGCAGCAAACTTGTTTGCGACCAGGCTTTGGTTGCATAGCCGAGCAGCATAGGTTGCATAGCCGAGCAGGGACGAAGTCCCGACCAGGCAAACTTGTTTGCGACCAAGCTCAAATTT
>JALTGJ010000425.1 GCA_027077185.1 Spirochaetales bacterium
ATTTTGTACTATTCAGTATCTCTCCTTCAGGGGTTCAGACTCTGAAATACGATCTTCCTTCAAATGTAGTTGAGCATAAGGATATTATCCTGTCTGATATCCCTAAAAGCAGCAGAAAAATAAAGGATAAAATTAAAACCCTGTCACTTATTAAAAAAATGCATACAGATTTTAAAAGCAAAGCTCATGTTAATATTAAAAGCGTTCTTTCCAGGTTGCCGGAAGGTTCTTATTTGTATGATGATGCGGTAAAAAGTGATATTGGATGGGATATGCTAGGGCAGTCCAACATTAGTAATAATCCTATGTATTCATTTTCTGATTATTTCTGGTCCTGGCGTTCTGCTCATAATATGATTTTTACCGTTTTAGGAGCAGAACCTCCTGTTGCAGATATATATCACTCTGTATCTACAGGTTATGCCGGGCTCCTGGCTCTTTCTGCTAAGATAAGGCATGGTAAACCATTTTTGTTAACTGAACACGGATTGTACCATAAAGAGAGGGAGATGGAACTTAGAAAAGCACAGTTTCTAAGAGGGTATCAGCGTGATATGTGGATTAAAATATACAATAGTTTAAGTCGAATGGCATACCATCAGGCCGACATTTCAACTTCACTTTTTGAGTATAACCGCAGGATACAGCTGGATCTGGGTGCAAGGGAAGAAACAGCACTTGTAATACCCAATGGAATCGATGTGGAAAAATATTCTTCTGTAAAAAGGGTTTCCCGGGAGGGGTTCCATGTTGGTTTGGTTGGAAGAGTCGTTCCTATTAAAGATATAAAAACTTTTATAACAATGTCCCGAATGGTGCATGAGCATATAAAGGATGCAAGGTTCTATTGTATAGGACCCACAGACGAGGATGAGGCTTATTATGAGGACTGCATACGAATGGTTGAGAGTTTTAATTTAAAAGAAGTGTTTGAGTTTACCGGGAGACAGAATGTACTGGAATATTACTCTTTTCTGGATGTAATGCTTCTTACCAGTGTAAGGGAAGCTCAACCCCTTGTTATTCTGGAAGCATATGCTGCAGGAGTTCCTGTTGTTTCTACAAAAGTAGGTAATGTTCCGGAAATGCTGGATTACGATGAGCATTTCCTGGCATCTTCCAAAGATGCAGAAAAGCTTGCATGGAATGTAAAGTATATTAAGTCCCACCCGGATGAGATGAAATTAATAATTGAAAGGAATAAAGAAAAGGTAAAAACTTTATACAATAAGAATGATTTGTATGCTACATATCAAAAACTCTATCACAGGCTTTTGGATAACTAATGGCAGGTATTGGTTTTGAACTCCAGAGGGTATTAAAGCAGGGTGGTATGACAGGTGCTTTTAAAGTAGCCCTTGCTGGTATTGTTATTGTTGCAGGTCCCTGGCTTATATCAATTCTTGGAATTTTTGCACTATCACATTTTGCCGGATTCGCTCTGGAGGAAGGCGGGGAGCTTTTTACTGCTGCTATTGTATATTCATATGCTTTTTCCCTTTTCTTATTTGGTGGGCTTCATTATATATTTACACGTTATATATCCGATCTTATTTATGTAAACGATAGCAGCAGGGCATTCTCAGCTCTTATTTTATCTATAATTATTATTGGGATACTATCATTTTTAACAGCTTTTGCTGGAGTATATTTTATAAGAACAGATCTTACCGGAAATTTATTAATGTATAAACTCTTTGCTGTTGTATTGTTTGTTGCTGTTAATCTTATATGGCTGGTAATGATTTTTATTACACTTTTAAAAAAATATATGACAATTTTTTTAGTATACGTTCTGGGAATGGCCATATCCTTTGGTGCTGTATATTATTTTGGCAGGGACTATAAATTAGGCGGTGCTATGGCCGGTTTTAGTATTGGTCAGGTCTCCATTCTTATAATGCTGGTTATTTTAATTTACCGGAACATAAAACCGGGAAATATTTTTCGGGAAATCAAACCTCTTGCCGCATATTTTAAAAGGTATAAGTTTCTGCTTGGCGCAGGAACATTATATTCTGCAGGTATATGGATTGATAAAATTGTCTTATGGTTTTTTGCAGGAAGTCATGTAGAAGGAACATACCTTGTTCTGTTCCAGGAATATGATATTACTGTATATTTTGCCAATTTAACATTAATCCCAGGATTGGTTTATTTTATGGTTTTTTCTGAAACAAACTTCTATGTAAAATTAAGAAAATTTCTTATAAAAATAAGTATAAGAACTTTTACAGAAATACAGGAAGATAAATATAAACTAATAAAGA
>JALTGJ010000426.1 GCA_027077185.1 Spirochaetales bacterium
CAGTTCAGACTTTATGTCAATATGCAACCCAGGCTGGTTGCTGCGGGATTAATATACCATATCAATTTTGTACTGAAGAGCTGGTAAATTATGCACACCTAAGATTTCTTCCAATTTCAGTATGGACGATCGATGATATCACTGAGATGCATAAATTTATTAAGATGGGGGTTCACTCGATTACTACAAAAAAGCCCAAAGAACTTAGAAGAATTATTAATGGTTATTAAAGAAGAACTACTTAGGTTTTTCTTTTGATAATATACAAGCCGGTAGTTTACCGGTAAATTTCTCAGGAGGTTTTAGATGAAACGTGTGTTAGTATTTATGATTACACTTCTACTGCTTAGTTCTTTTTCTGCTTTTGCAGGAGGACAGGATGAAGTAAAATCAACAGGGCCAAGAGAGGTAAAAATTACTCTCTGGGCAAGGGCAAATGAAGTAGAGCATATGCGAGCAGATGCAGCTTATGATGCTGTAAAACTACTTAATGAGGAGCTTAAAGCAGAAGGGAGTGATGTAACTGTTGTTGTTGATGCCACCTACGAAAATCCTTCATGGGGTGATTATAAAAAGAAGTTTACCCTTGCAGCAGATGCCGGAGAAGGTCCGGATATTATCCTGTCAGGACATGAAGATGTCCCTGTATGGGCAAATGCAGAATATATTATGCCTATAGCAGATAGTGTAAAGGATGTCAGGGCTTTATCACCTGAGTTTGCAGATGTAATAGAAAGCTTGTGGACTCCGACTGAATGGAAAGGAAGCATCTGGGCAGTACCTCAGGATACAGAAGCACGACCATTATTCTTCAGTATACCAAAACTGAAAGAGCTCGGTTGGAGTGATACCGAAATAGCTGCTCTCCCGGAAAAAATTAAAAATGGCGATTTTACTCTTGATGATCTTATTGCTACTGCAAAAAAAGCTGTTGACAGTGGTGTAGTTGACAAAGGTTACGGATATTGGCACAGACCTCGAAAAGGTGGAGATTTTATTCAGTATTACTATTCCTATGGCGGATATCTTTATGATGCAAAAGCTGATAAACTGGTTGTTGTAAAAGACGCACTTGAAAAATGGTATGCTTTTCAAAGAGAATGTGTAACATCCGGAATAACACCTGCAAAATATATCGGTACAGAATGGAGAGTCTGGCATGATACTGTTACTCATGACAAAGCACTTTTCTGGAACGGCGGAATTTGGCAATGGGCCGACTGGGCAAAAAATTATGTTGGAGAAGAAGGTGGGGAATCGATACTTTTTAAGAATATTGGTTATGCACTCCAGCCTACAGGGATAAGCGGGGGGAAAGGAGGTACATTATCACACCCACTTGTTTATATGATGACAACAGAAAATGCTTCAAAGAGGGCAGCTGAGGATACTCCTTATGTATTAAGATTGATTGAAAAGATGACAACAAAAGAAATAAATACAAAGCATTCAATTGAAAGTACACACATGGGAATATTAAAATCCCAGGCAACATATGGGCCATACATGAATGCCAAATTTCTATCAAGTGTTAACTATATGACAAATGACAATTACTACCAACCAAATCATACAATGTATAGTATGTATTTTGACGCTGTATGGGATGGTATGGTTGCTGCTGAAACAGGAGTAAAGACTCCTAAAGTAGCAGCTGAACAGACTATAAAACAAATGCAGATTGAATTGGGCGATGCATTAATAGTTAAATAAAAATTCGTTTTAATGAATACTGAAGAGCAATAGCTCTTCAGTATTCTTTTAAATATTGGAGAAAGAATAGTGACAAAATCAAAAAATGCTGAAGTTCTTCAAATTCAGTTATACCGACAAAAAGCTAGTTCTTCCTGGTTTTGGTTTTTAATACCTACGCTAATACTTGTTGCTTTATTTTATATTTTACCGGTAATTATAACTTTTATTATATCACTGACGGATATGAGTACATCGACCGGATTTAAGCACTGGAATTGGGTAGGGATTAAAAACTACTTATCCATTGTAAAACATCCTGAAACACCCCAGCATCTTTGGCTGACAATTAAATATGTTGTAGTTACCCTAACCTTTTTTAATGTCGG
Source organism: Spirochaetales bacterium (assembly GCA_027077185.1). Next base: position 2,082 of record JALTGJ010000426.1, read on the forward strand.
TATGGCATTAGTTGTAGCTATTCTTACTACTCATATTTCCAGAGCTACAGGCTTCTTTTTCAGAGCTATTTGGCTCCTACCAAGAATAACACCTGTTGTTGTCTATGTAATGATGTGGCAATTTCTTGCTGCAGATTCACCTTATGGAGTTTTAAACCAGATCTTTTTCAAGCCCCTGGGACTCCCTACTGAATACTGGCTTCTGGTCCAACCTTTCCTTTTTATTGTACTCGTAAATGGTTATATTGGTGCTTCTTTTGGGATTATATTATTCACTTCAGCTATTGAATCAATATCAAAAGATATGATGAATGCATCATTGGTTGATGGTTCAACAATACTGCAGAGGGTTAGACACATTATCCTGCCATCGTTAAGATGGCCGTTGTTATTTGTAACAACATATCAAACATTATCCCTAATGACATCATTTAAAGAAATATTAGTATTAACAGATGGTGAGTTTGGTACGGAAGTATGGTCTCTATGGGCATATCATAAAGCATTAAATAACTATTGGGGTAATTTTCAATGGGGCTTTGGCATGGCTCTTTCTGCATTTCTTGTTTTTTTTGGACTTATTCTTGGAATTATTTATATGAGATTCTTCAAATTTAATGAGTTGGTTCAGGAACCCAAAATTGAAATATTATAAAGGAGGAATATCATGAAAATTAAAACAATTTTTTCCAAATCTTTTCCCATTGTTCTATTAACAATTCTCACACTTCCTATTATTCTTGGATTTCTCTGGATTCTTATATCAACTTTTTCCACCAGAGCCTATGGTCTGGTTCCTGTTGGACAGGATGGGAAATTTGGAGGTTTAACATTAAATAATTGGCATTTTTTATCTGATAAAGCAATTTGGTTTGTAACACTAAATACTTTTATACTTGCAACAGGATTAACAATTGGAGTTGTAGCTGTTTCAGCAATGGCAGGTTATTCACTATCCAGAATAAAATTCCCTGGAAGAAAAGGGATACTTTCCCTAAGTCTTGTCCTGCATGCTTTTCCCAGTGCAACTTTGATTATTGCAATTTATTTTGTATTAAGATGGATATCAAAAATTCCTATATTAGGGAATGGTATACCACTCTTAGGGGGGTTTGGGTATAATACACTTGGAGGGGTTATTTTAGTCAGCATTGCTCTTCAACTTCCTCTTGGTATATGGCTAATGAAGGGCTTTTTTGATAGTGTCTCATGGGATATTGAAAGAGCATCATTAATTGATGGAAGCTCAAGATTCCGTACATTTAGGGAAATTATGCTTCCCCAGATAAAACCAGGGATTGCAGCTCTGTCAATTTTTTCATTTATACAGGGATGGAGTTCATTTATAATCCCTTATTCTTTCATGACAAGTGCTTCAAAAGCAACAGTTGGAACCTATTTAAATAATCTTCTGACCGAAAGTGCTCCTGTCAATTATGGAGAACTTGCTGCAGTTGGATTATTCCAACTTCTTCCAGTCCTGGTATTCTATATTTTTACACAAAAATATCTGCTGAGTATTTTTGCCGGCGGAGTAAAAGGAACATCTTAAGCTAAGAGGGATATATGAAAATAAAACTTGAAAATTTAACTAAACATTTTGGAAAAATAGCTGCTGTTAATGAACTTACTCTTGATATAAAGGATGGTGAGTTTGTGGCTCTACTGGGACCATCCGGTTGTGGAAAAACAACAACGATGTTGATGATAGCAGGAATTTATAAACCCACAAAGGGTAAAATAATTTTTGAAGACAATATTGTAAATCAATGGGCACCAAAAGACAGACATATTGGAATGGTATTCCAAAGTTATGCCCTTTATCCCCATATGACTGTATTTCAAAACCTGGCATATCCATTGGTTTTAAAAAAACGACCTAAAGAGGAAATAAAAATCGAATCGCAAAAAGTAGCAGATCTTTTGGGGATAGGACATCTAATGGATAGAAAACCTGGACAGTTATCAGGTGGGCAGCAGCAACGGGTTGCACTGGGAAGAGCACTTATTAAAAAGCCCCAGGTTCTTCTTTTTGATGAGCCCCTTTCCAATCTTGATGCAAGATTGAGAATTACAATGAGAAGCATGATAAAAAAGCTGCAGAAAGACCTTGGAATTACAAGCATTTATGTGACACATGACCAGGTGGAAGCAATGACTATGGCAGACAGAATCGCTGTAATGAAAGATGGTGTATTACAAGCGTTTACAGACCCGGAAGATCTGCATGACAGACCAAGAACACTTTTTGTTGCTCAATTCGTAGGGAACCCTCCTATGAATTTATTTGATGTTGAATTAAAAGAACAGGATGGAATACTTTATGCCTTTTTCGGTTCAGGTGCTTCTATACAAATTCCAAATGAAAGAAGACCAAAAACAATTAAGAAAATAGTAAAAATGGGAATCCGGCCACAAGACATTCATTCTGCTAATGGGACAGGTCTTGAATCTGTTATCAGTTTTGTAGAACCAATGGGAAGAGATAACCTGATTGTAGCCACCATGGGAAAACTTGATATACATTTTCTTGAAGACCCAGGCATAAAATTAAAAGCAGATGACAAAGTAAAACTTGAATTTGACACCAGTACATTACAATTTTTCGATAATGAAACAGAACTTTCACTTCTCTGGACTTAAATTTTATGGAGCATAGTAACATTGATTCCATATATTTTCAGTCCCATCGGGGGGGGCTTTATGATCGGCCGGAAAATACTATGGCTGCATATAAGTATTCATGGAGTTTGAAAGGAGCTATCCCGGAGATTGATGTACGAACAACAAGTGATGGGGTTATGGTTTGTTTACACGATAACAGATTGAAACGAACAACCAATGCCCCTTTAAATATTGCTTATCAAAAAATAAGTAAACTAAAAAGTTCTCAGATTCTTCTTTTAGATGCAGGAATTAAATTTAAGAAGGAATATGAAAGAGAGCATATTCCAACTTTGAAAGAGGTATTCAGTGAACTACGAAAAGTACAGACCAGACAGCTTTATCTGGATGTTAAAAATCTTGATTATATTTCACTTAAGGATATGATAAAAGAATATCAAATTGAAGAACAAATAATTTTTGTTCATGGGGATTTAAAAAAGTGTAAATCATTATTAGAATTATACACTAATGCCAGAACAATGACATGGCTGAGCGGTAATATAAATAGAATTACTAACAAATACAGATCTATCTCAAAGTCTGGATTTAATGGATTAACTCAGCTTCAATTACATTTGCATGCACATCGGATAAAAGATAAAATTATTTATGATCTAAACAAAGATTTCCTATTAACTGCAGTAAAAGAAACATCAAATAGTAATATTGATTTGATGGTAAGACCTTTTCTTTTTGATCATGAATCTCTTATATACCTTTTATCATTAGGAATAAAGTGGTTTGCAATTGATGAACCCGGACTTTTTGTAAAAATAATTGAAGAAATATCAGTTTGAATATAGGAAAAGGAGATTCAACAATGAAATATGATATAACAATGATAGGTCATATCTCCAGAGATATAATAATATATAAAGGCAATGAAGTCAGACTGACAGGGGGACCTGTTATCTACTCTTCTGCAGCTGCAGCAAAAACAGGTAAAAAGGTTCAGGTAATTACAAGAGCCTCAAAGGATGCAGAAAAAGAACTTGCCGATATGAAAGCCGATGGAGTTGATGTAATAAGACTCGATTCCGAGGCCACTACAAGTATAGAGAATATCTATTTCGCTGCAGATAAAGAAAAAAGAAAAGTCACACTACTTTCACAGGCAGATCCCTTTACTATAGATAGTTTACCTGAAACCAACAGTAAAATATACCATCTTGCAGGTTTATTCCGGGGAGAAATTCCCGATAATTTTATTCCTTTTCTTGCAGAAAAAGGTAAAGTGGGAATAGATGCCCAGGGCTTACTTCGCTGCAGTGAAGATGGAAAACTTCTTTTCAAAGACTGGGATTCAAAAAAAGAACTTCTTCCAAAAATAACATATCTAAAAACGGATGCTGCAGAGGCTGAAATACTAACTGGTGAATCAGATAGAGAGAAAGCTGCATATATTCTTGCTTCCTGGGGTGCAAGAGAGGTTATGGTAACACATAATACTGAAGTTATTGTACTTGTAAATGGAAATATCTACAGAGTGCCATTTACACCATCAAACCTGTCAGGAAGAACAGGTCGGGGTGATACCACATTTGCAGCATATCTTGCATGGAGACTGGATCATGATCCGGAAGAATCTGTTAAATATGCAGCAGCACTGTGTTCGATGAAAATGGAAAAACCCGGGCCTTTTACTGGTACAATAAAAGATGTTAAGGCAAGAATGGAGAAAAAGCCCTAAACCTCAAAACTTCTCCTGTATTCTCCAGGAGACATAAGAAGAGTCTGAAAAATATACATTAGTGAGGAAATTGCAAAACTAGAAGAGTTTTACAATTTCAATGCTGTTTTCAAAGGATTATAAAGCTTATAGTTTTTAAAAGAAAGAATCTTTTTTTCTTCAATTCCACAGGCAGCAATGCATTGTACTTGTTGTTCTTTAAATAATGGTGCAACCTTAGAAAAATTAAGCTTCCTTTCATCAATACGTTCGCTTTCTTTAGCTTCTATCAATAGCATTTGACTGTTTTTATCACAAATAAAATCAATTTCAACTCCGTTTTGGTCCCTGTAAAAAAACAGATCTTTCCCTGCTCTAAAACCACTTTTAACTAATTCCATAAGGACCAAATTTTCCCATAGACTCCCCGAATAATGAGATTTTGTATAACCTTCTAAAGTATGGATATTTAGAAGAGCGCAGGCCAGTCCATTAT
>JALTGJ010000427.1 GCA_027077185.1 Spirochaetales bacterium
TGAACTCTCATTAACTAATGGTATTGGTTTTAAAATTTGATATACAGCAGTATGTAAATGTTCAGGGAGAGTGGTGGCGGAAAATAATAAACCAATTAAAACTACAATTAAAAACTTCCCTGATGCGATAATTCCTGAAATTATACCTGCTTTTGTTATAAATGGGATTGATTGATAGATAATTTCACCCTGTGTCGAAATGAGTGATCCTGTAAAAATTAAAATAAGTAAAAATATTACCCATTTTACTTCATTCAAAAAACTTTTTGTTAATTTGATAATACTAAAAAAATATATAATAATAGTAAACGAGACTACAAACACTGGGATTACATTAAATTTAAGAATTGAAGCTGAATATATTATTAGAAGAATAAGTTTTAGTCTTGTATCAAGCTTATGAAGAGCTGAGTTCCCTTTTTGAAAATGGAATAAATTTAATTCAGCCATGTCATTTTATTTAACAAACTTTTAATATTTTTAACTTTTGGATTAAGGGGGGGGGCAATACCGTATTTATGGATATTTTTAAGAACTTCTGCAGGATTACCGTCTTCTGCTATAGTCCCTTCTTCCATAATAATAAATCTATTTGCATGATAGAGTATTTTTTCAATTTCATGGGTTACACAGATTATCGTATGTCCCTTTTTATGTAGTTTTATTATTTGGGTCAGAGTATCAATAATGCCTGGATAATCCAGGTTGGAAAATGGTTCGTCCAGAAGGATAATACTGGTGTCCATGGCCAGAATCCCGGCTATTGCAAGCTTTCTTTTTTCTCCTCCGGATAATTTATGGGGATTATGGTCTCTAAGGTTAATCATTCCAACCAATTTTAAAGATTCACTTACTCTTTCTTTAATCTCATTCTTTGAAAGTTTTAAATTTATTGGTCCAAATGCAGTATCATTCCAGACTGTTTGGGATACTATCTGAGAGTCTGCATTCTGGAAAACCAGACCGACATTTTGACGAACTTTCCTTATTTGTTTTTTTAGGGTTACTCCTTTGAATAGTATTTCACCCCCTGTTGGAATATAGAGTCCATTAAGGTGACGCAGTAATACTGTTTTTCCCGACCCATTTCTGCCGGCAATTACAATGAAGTCCCCTTTATTTACTGAAAAACTGATATTTTTAAGAGCTGTAGTTCCATCCTGAAACTTACATTCAAGATTTTTTATTTCCAATACCTTCATTTTTCGTTTTGATTTTGGATATGAAGAAATTCCTGAATAGGCTCATGCATTTTAATACCAATTACTGCTGCAGCAATAATTTTTACGGCATCTCCGGGTAGAAATGGAAGCATACCTGCATATAGAGTATTGATCCAGGACATATCAAGAGAAAATTTTAACCAAGGTAAGCCCAGTGCATAGATACAAAGTGCACCGCTGGTTAATGCCAGTGCATCTTTTATTAATGATCTTTTTTTATATTCAGATATCATTCCTGTTATAAATGCAGCTGGGAGATAGCCTAGAAGATATCCTCCTGTAGGACCAATAATATGGGCAATTCCGGATGTTCCTCCTGCAAAAACGGGTAAACCAAGGGTTCCCAGTAAGAGATATGTAAATGCAACTGCAGTTCCTCTCCTGCTGCCTAAAAGAAGACCGGAAAGTAGAATAACAAAATTACTAAGAACCATAGAAACAGGCCCCAGGGGGATTGCAATATATCCACCCAGGATTGTTAATGCTGTAAAAATAGATACAATTACAGTTTCTCTGACTGAAATTTTTGATTCCATTTTATAACTCATGTGCTTTTAAGTCTGTAGCAGGTACAAGTGTTTGAACTGTTTTTAACAGATCAAACAGTTCAAAAGGTTTGGAAAAGACTGCATCAACATTAAATCTTTCTGCAAGATCAGATATTGATTTATTTTCTGTTGGAAGTTTACCTGAAATAGCAATTTTTTTGATATTTGGAAATATATTTTTTAATTCTATCATAAGTTCAATACCTCCCTTTTCGGGCATTACCAGGTCGGAAATAATCATATCAATATGTTCCTTTCCTACTATTTCCATAGCTTCGTTTCCATTTTCAGCTTCCAATACATTATACCCAATTCTAATAAGACTTTTTCGTATCATACTTCTGATTAACTCTTCATCATCAACAATCATTACAGTGGTCATTTTGTCTCCGGATTTAAAGTAATTTGGGTTAGATTACGGTGTAAAACGTTGCTCCAAGATATAATATAAGAGCAATTTTGTCGATAGTTAATTATAGCAATATTTCATCC
>JALTGJ010000428.1 GCA_027077185.1 Spirochaetales bacterium
GGCAGTTCTTTTTCTGCCAGAGCCAGATAATCTGCTGTCTCATCTTCTTCAAGTGCTGTGTAGATTACTACTTCATTTGAACCTTCTTTACTTCCGCTTGCAAACATAAAAGCAGGAACAAGTAATAATGTGATTAGAAATGTAATAACTAATTTCCTATACATAGGAGCCTCCATATATTTTGTTTACCCTATTGTATACTGACCAATATAGAAGTCAAGTTTTTTTTATTAATAATGGAGGCTTTTGCGATGTCTATTGAATTGATATGTTTTTGGCTTTTTTCGCCACTGAAATGCTACTCTATTAGATAAGAGCTGTGATTTAAATTATTATGAGATAAGCGCAAAAAGCTATTATGGTTTTCTTAATTGGATTACGTTAGAGTTAAGATAGAATTTCTGAAAAGTTGACTTATGGAGAATTTTACATGTTTGGTTACTGGTAAACTTGACACATGCATGCATGCATGTGTATATTTGTATTATGAGAACTACAATTGAAATTTCAGATAAGCTTCATCTTAATCTGATTGAGGAAGCGGCACGTACCGGGCAACGGGGTTTTTCCGGCATTGTTGAGAGGGCTGTACAGATCTATTTTCAAAAGGGTAAAGACAGTGCAAGTAGAAAACTGATAATAGAAAATCTGTATGGATCTATGCTGGAAGATGATACTGTGGATAGACTTTCTATACGTCAAAATTGGAGAACGGGTCAAAATACATCTGGAAATATAAGTGCAGACAATAGTTGATACTTCTGCGTTAATTGCCTACCTCCGTAAGGAGTCTCCAGGTGATCTGGTTTTAACTCTTCTAGAGGAAGAGAATGTTTTTGTTCCTGCGGTGTGTGTTTTTGAATTATTAGCAGGAGTGCGCTTAGAGAAACATCTTCTTCAGCGACAGCAGTTATTGGATCTTACAGAGACCGTAGAAATGGATAGGAATATATCTGAAAAAGCTGCAGAACTTTTTACTGAATTACGATCAAAAGGTATTACAATTGACAATGAGGATCTTCTAATTGCTGCAACATCTATAATTCTAAATATACCTCTTCTGACAGCCAACAAAAAACATTTTAATTATATAGAGGATCTGGATATAGTTTCCTGGTTTCCAAAATGAGTTTTTTGACCTTATAGAAGATTTTTCAAGTTTCTCCTGGGCGATTTATTTAAACTTAAATAATATGAATCTCGTATTTGCAATTTTTACTACTGTACTGACAATAAATTACCGCCAAAAGAGAATTTAGCAGTTTTATGGATTTTTTAATATGCTGATCCTGAATATATGCAACTACTAAAATCACACTGGTAGTCCTTATTTGCCTGCGACTTCTTTGCAGTTGATATATTTGGATTCAACATTTTGGATTGGATTTACTGTTATTTCCTCATCCCGGACAGCTTATTTCATTATCTGATTGATGACAACTGTTATGTCACTTTTAGTAGAATTAGCAAGAGGTAGGGTAAGTCTACAATCTTCATACATAACTTGAGTTATCTCATCCAGTGGGATGGAGCCAAATTTTGGCTGGAGATAGTTGACCAACTGCCCTCGCTTCATTGCTAATATCTCTGGGAGGCTTTTGCGATGTCTCCAAATTTGGATAGTTTTTTTTCTTTTTTCGCCAGTTCTACTGCTCTGTATTAGAGAAGATGATCTTTTGACATAGAAAATGAGACACAGCGCAAAAAGCTTTCAGGAGAGATTGGTTTATTAGAAGCCTGTTTTCTCAGGGTAAGTTTACAGCTTCATATTTTGCTTTTGTTTTTGTTGATATTTCAGTTCTTAGCCCTGTAGATAAGACATATCTCCAGTATTTGTGATGCTCATTGGGCTTTTTTATCTTATAAGGCAGTTTATGACGTCCCATATCTGCTCCTTTGAAATTATCATAGAAATATGCATTTCGGGAGCGGGGTGTGAGAAATACAATTCAGATATTTAAGAATTGCTGATGGATACTTAAAACAATCTTGTTAGTCTGTATTTTGTTAGAACGAGAACTCTTGTTCATCTAAACTATTGATCAACAAGACAACTTACACTCTGTAAAAAGTAAATATCAAGATGTCTTCCTTATAGAGAATATAATCATTCAACTTGTTAAATAACTCTGTATTGGATTTAAACTCATCAGGTAATTTCAGATATATTTTCCTCATTCACACCATAAACCAGTCTGTCCATCAGATCCTCAGGTATGGCATTGTATTCCCTGGCCCGGTACACATAGAATAGCAGACC
>JALTGJ010000429.1 GCA_027077185.1 Spirochaetales bacterium
GCTTATCCATAGAAGGAGTAAGACTGGGGAGAATAAGCAGATCTGCAGTTGGTATGGCAAAATGTGAAGTTCATTACTGGGTTCCGGAGGAATATGACTGGACCCAATTTGGAGCCTTCGGTTCTATTGTAACATTAAATGAGTTTATAAACCGTATTCTGGAAATACCCATACCAAACAGACCTGCCACCAGTATTGTCTTTAGCTCTATTCAAAGCGGAAGAGGATTTAGTAAGGTTTCTACCGAAGCTGAACTAAAATTTGAAATCCAGAGTGAATCTGAAGAAATGGTTGAACAGTTATTAAAACAGATAAATAATATAGCCATTGAAATTGCTGCAAAAACATCTTCAAAAGTACTTGTAAAAGAACTGGCAAGAAGAAAACCAGGGGGTATAGAGTTTTCCCACCCACTTGTAACAAACACTATGGAAATATTAAAATCTATGGATGTTAACCCGAAGTTCACACCCAGTATGTCTGAACTTTCAGCATTTATAGATAAAGGGATTCCGGCTCTTACAATAGGCATTTCCAATCTGGGAAATGTTGATAAAGCTACTGAAACAGTAGAAATAGAACCTATGTATAAAGGATTGGCACAATTAATAAGCCTGCTTGTTGCAATTGATAAGGGATACTGTGATGAAAATAGATAATTGGCTTAGAAATAATACATACCATCACTCAGCTTTCGAGGACCTGGGTAAACTTGTTGAAGAAAAAAAGAAACAAAATCTTAAAATTTCTCTCTGCATTCCCACTCTAAATGAAGGAAAAACAATAGGTAAGGAAGTTGTTCTTTTTCGATCAGAACTTATGGTAAGATTTCCATTGCTTGATGAAATAGCAATAATAGATTCAGGTTCTGTCGATAATACCCTTGAGGTTGCAGAATCTTTTGGTGCAGACACCTACCTGGCTTCGGATATTTTACCTAATCTGGACCAAAAAAAGGGGAAGGGAGAAAATCTTTGGAAAGCTATTTATCAATTAAGTGGAGACATAATAGTCTATATAGATGCAGACATAAAGAATATTCATCCACGCTTTGTATATGGCTTGTTAGCCCCATTAATATATAATAAAAAAGTTAAATATGTTAAAGCTTTTTATGACAGACCTCTGGCTTTTTCTGAAGGAATAAGACCTTCAGGAGGTGGACGGGTAACAGAAATACTTATAAGACCACTTTTTAGCTTGTTTTTCCCGGAATTGTCTGCAATAATACAACCTCTTTCAGGGGAATATGCTGTAAGAAGGGAAGTTCTGGAAAAACTGTCCTTTCCAATTGGATATGGTGTTGAGACAGCTCATATACTTGATGTATATAGGGAATATGGACTGGATGCATTTGCTCAAACTGACCTGGACCAGCGGGTCCACCGGAATCAGGAGACAATTAGCCTTGGGAAAATGGCTTTTGGTATTTTACAAACATTTTTTCACCGCTTAAAGGCATATGGGATGATGACAGACATTCCGGAATTGAGTACAATACTCAGACAGTTTCAGGCTCATGATGAAGTTTTTGAATCCATAGAGCAGGAAATCATTGAAGAAGAAAGACCTCCAATGATTAGTGTATCTGAATATAAAAAGAAGCAGGGAATAAAATGATAAGATTAATAATTAATATACTAACACTAGTCGTCTTGGCAGTATTTGTTGCCATGAATGTTGCATATAAAACTTCAATAAACCTGTTTGGTTACAAGTATGATGATATTTCCACTGTAGCTGTTATTCTGATTGCCCTTGTTGCTGGGGTTTTGTATTCTTTTTTGTTTTATCTTTTGACATTTATTAACAAATCAGAAAAATTAAAAATAAGAAATAAACATAAAAATACAAAACTTAAAGAAAAAGAACTTAAAGATAAAGAAAAACACCTGGATAAAACAATAGAGAAAAGAATACAGGAATCTACTCCCGCGGTTCAGGAACCAACTAAAGATGAAATTACCGCTGTTGAAAAAAGTAAAAAGCCGGCACTTAAATTATTTAAGGGCAAAAAAACTACAAAATAGTTTCTGAAACAATGGAGGCACAATGATTAATATGCTCGAAAACTCAATTTTTCTTACTGTGGTATTTTCAACAGCTACAGCCCAGGCGTTAAAATCCATTTTAATTCTTATAGTTGATAGAAAGCTAATGCTGTCAAGAATGGTTGAAACAGGGGGTATGCCTTCTTCCCATTCTGCCGCTGTTTCCAGTCTGGCTATGTCAATGGGTATGGTATATGGCTGGAA
>JALTGJ010000430.1 GCA_027077185.1 Spirochaetales bacterium
GATCAGTATTGATATTTTTATAATCAGTATAAAACTTAGCTGTTATTTCAGGCCAGCTTCTTGAAACATCCAGCAATTTTTTTATTGTCATCTCTCTCATGTCTTAATCATACAGGCAAACACAATAGTTTTCAAGGATATAGAAAAATATTCTTTGAGATATAAATCCTGAAAATAATGCATATATAAGAGTCTAGACTCTTTACAGCACTAATGTTATAGTACCGTTAATTTTATTATTGTGAAGTTTAATCTTCACCAAAGGAGAAATATTGGCTGCAAAAGAATTACGGATAAATCAGGCTATTCGTGTCAAAGAAGTTAGATTAATTTCAGACAATGGCGATCAGGATGTTGTTTCAATAGAAAAGGCAATAGAACTGTCAAGCCAGGCAGGTCTGGATCTTGTAGAGATTGCCCCCCAGGCTAAACCTCCTGTATGTAGAATAATGGACTATGGGAAATATAAGTTTGAACAGGAAAAAAGACTAAAAGAATCTAAAAAGAGACAAAAATTAGTTAAACTTAAAGAAATTCGTATGCAGCCTAGAATTGAAAAACATGATCTAGCATTTAAGACTAAGCATATTATTGAATTCCTGGAAGAAGGTAACAAAGTCAAGGTTACAATAAGATTCAGAGGGAGAGAACTTGCACATACAGAATTGGGAAAGGATGTTCTAATTAAGGCGATAGATCTTCTTACAGAACAGGAAGTTGGCTTTAATGTGGATAATCCACCAAAAATGGAAGGCAGATTCATGTCAATGATATTAAGTCCAAAAAATAAAAAATAAGGTTTCTAACCTTAGATACAGCAACACTAATGGGGTCTTGTTCCTTAGTCGTGGCTAAAAATAAAATATAAAGGAAAATCAATGCCAAAAATGAAAACAAGAAAAGCAGCTGCAAAAAGGTATCGCGTTACCGCTTCTGGTAAAGTGAAATACAAAAAGCAGGGTACAGGTCATATTCTGACAAAGAAAACTACCAAGAGAAAGAGAAATCTGCGTCACGCTGGAGTATTAAGTGCTCCGGAGACCAAAAAAGCTAAAATACTGTTACCCTACAGTTTCTAAAGGAGCGAAAAAGAGATGCCAAGAGCAGTTGACGGAACAAGAAGAAAAAATAGAAGAAAAAAAATATTAAAGAGTGCAAAGGGATATTTTGGAAGACGAAGCACAAATTTTAGAGCTGCAAAGGATGCAGTAACTAAAGCGGGACAATATGCCTACCGTGACAGAAGAAGGAAAAAACGTGATTTCCGAAGATTATGGATTACCAGAATATCTGCAGCATGCAGGGCTGAAGAAATTACTTATTCAAGATTTATAAACGGACTGAAGGTAGCTGGAATAGAACTTAACAGAAAAGCTCTTTCTAATCTTGCCATAGAAGACAAAGAAGCCTTCAGTGCTGTTGTGGCAAAGGCTAAGAAAGCTTTAGGAGTGTAACTCTATGATTACTCTTGATCAGATAAAACAGCTTGATATCAAGGTCAGAAAAGCGATTGATAAAATAATAGCCCTTAGCAGTGAAAACAAATTGCTTCAGACTAAGCTTGATGACTATCAGCTAAGAATTGAAGAACTGGAAATTCTGATAGATTCCTTCAAAGAGGATCAGGGTGAAATTGAAAATGGAATTATTGAAGCTTTAAATCAACTTGAAACTATTGATGATGATATTAAAACTCCCGGTTCAGATTCTGCAGAACAGGACAATAACCAGGATGATCAGATAGACACAAAAGATATATCAGATAATGGACCAGACAGAGGGGCTGAAGAAGACAGTGCTACTTCAGTTACTGCTGATGACGTAATTACTGAAACTGATAACGGGAAAAGCGACGAAGCTGTTGAAAACAATAACAGTTCTGATATAGAACTGGACATATTCTAATTTTTCCATTATGAATAATTTCCAGAAAATTAATCTACTGGGATCTTCTTTTTCGCTTAAGATAGATGAAGATCCCGAATATTTTAAAAAAATAATCGAGCAAATTGAATTAAAGTTTTCTCAAATAGAAAAAGAAATGCATATAAAGGACCCTTTGCGTATTGCATTGTTATCATGTATACTATTGCAGGATGATCTATTAAAAGCAAAAGACAATAAAATGCAAATCCAGGATGAAGGAGATGCAGCTAAAGCTGAACAGATGACCCTTGAAATCATCAGTTTAATAGACAGAACAATAGAGCCGCTTTAATAACAATAAATGTTTGCCCTGATAAGGTATTATA
>JALTGJ010000431.1 GCA_027077185.1 Spirochaetales bacterium
AAGGGAGGATAAATTTGCTATAAACGAAAAAGTAATACTCTCAGAAAATCCTATTAGTGTAAAAAAACTTATTCCTCCAACAATACGGTTTAGAGACCTAACCATTTCCGGACTTAGTCTGACTAACTTATCTGATAAAGATGAAAAAGTTTCTGTAAAAGCGGACTCTGATTTACTTACCATATCAGGGTCAGATACTGTTGAAAGGATGATTCCTGCAGGTAAAACAGAAATTATCAATTTTTATTTAAGTGCTGTAACTCAAGGTAGGGGAACGGTTAATTTTTCTATAAGGTCAGATATTTTTAACGAAGATCTTACCACAAATTTTAGGGTTCTGAACCCATATGTAAGTTCAGCATTTACATCCACAGGCAGGATTGTAGACTCTGTTACTGACAGGGGGCATATTGAAGAAGGTCTGCTTATACCTTCCAGTTCAAGTAAAGGTACTGGAAGTTTATCCCTAACACTTTCTCCTGGTATTGGAGGGGAGCTTAAAAATGCAGTCAATTACCTTGCAGAGTATCCCTATAATAGTATGGAACAGAGAAGCAGTCAGCTTGTACCAAAAATAATTTTTAAGAATGATCCGGCATTTATTGCCGAACAGTTTAAGGTTTTTGCAGAATATCAGAACAATGATGGTGGCATCCCTTTCTGGCCTGAATCAGGATATAAATCTTCATACTATGTTTCTCTTAGAGTAGCTTTTACTTATTTTTTACTGCAGAAATATGGTGTTACGGTCGATCAAAAACCTGATATTTCCAAACTTTTAAGCTATTTAAGTAAACCGGATAAACAGCTAAGTCAGTCAAATTACCTTATGGCTTTTAAGTATTATATCTTATCCCTAAATAAGCAGAATATTTCGGCTGCATATAACTTGCTGGAAACAGAAGATTCCCTGGGAATAAACGTTTATACAATGCTGGGGCTTGCCTTTGTAGAATCAGGGAATAAACAAAAAGCAGAGTTTTGCCTGGAAAAAATTAATCAGTATATTAAGCTGGAAAGCAGAACAATTAATATTACAGAAATTCGGAAGCGGAATAGTTTTTATGGTTCAGAATCCGAAAGTTTGTCTCTTCTTCTATTATTGTTAAATAAAATTGATCCTGAAGGGGATCTTGTAATGCGGACTGCCAATACCCTTTCATTAAAAAAGAAAAATGGTTACTGGAGAAATACTGTAGATACATCATGGGCTATACTTGCGCTTTCTTCCGGTCTTCCGAATACCATGGTCGATTTCAATGCGGAAGTTAATCTTTCAAATGAAAAATTATTATCTGCCAGTTTTTCGGATAGTAATGATGCTCCGGTAGAAAAAGTTTATAAAATATCAGATATTCCTCTTCAATCAATGGAAAGAGATACAACCCTTAATTTTTCCATAGATAAAAACGGTCCTGGAAATCTTTTTTATACTGCATCGTTAAAATATGCATTGCCTATGGAACTCCTGGCAGCCAGGGATGAGGGGATTGGATTGTATTCAAGTATTAGTGATAGAAATGGCAGTATTATTGATAGGTCTAAATTATTATCTGGTAAGACATATATTCAAAAAATAATAATATCCAGTACAAAGGACAGACAGTATCTGGCTCTAAGGGTTCCAATTCCATCCGGTGCAGTCATAATTGATGCCTCCGCTGCCAGCAGCTCCATATATCCTGATAGTGATGGGGATACTGACAGTTATAGTTCTCCCCGGAAAGAAATTATGGATAATGAGGTCAGGTATTTTTTTGATAGTTTTAAAAAGGGTAAAAGAGAGATAGAATTTTATTTCAGGGCAGGGCAAAGTGGTATCTATCCAACACCCCCTATTCAGGCAGAGTGTATGTATCAGCCGGAAATATCAGGAAGAACAGCTGGGAACCTTATTACAATTTCTGAAAACTGACCCCTTTATTTTTGTAATGTGTTTGGGAATTTGTATAAAAGTTGTCATTCCTGTGGAGTTAATTTAATAATTGTATTCCATTATGGAGTGAAGTACTGGAGGGAAAGTTTGTGTACAGCAAAGGATAATAAATATTGGCTAATTCGTATAAAGTCTATCAACACTTTCATGCATTCGAGTAAAATGAATGGATAGTTTATAAAGAAATAAGTAAAATCCAAACTGTGAAAGAGAGAATTTTCTTCGAGATTCTAACTCTTCGCGCTTTACCATTGCACTATCACAATTTAATATTCTATCTAAGAATATCAAGGATTCTTCTTCAATACCT
>JALTGJ010000432.1 GCA_027077185.1 Spirochaetales bacterium
TGATAATACTGTAATTATAAAAAGTTGTTTCATTATCTCTCTATCCCATCAAACAATTCAAGATTGGGTTTTTCTGTATTGTCTTCCGGTTTATTGACCAGTATTTCAACTTTTCGTTCAATCTTGGAAAGGTCTTTTTCTAAACCTTTTGCCAGTTTTATCCCTTCTTCAAAAATCTGAACTGCTTCATCCAGAGCTATGCTCCCTTCTTTCATCTTCTCATTCAGATTTTCGAGAGCTGTTAATCGTTCTTCAAAATTTTTCATTATATTTTTTCCTTTACCTGGGCAAGTATTTTGTCTTTTTCAAAACTAATAGCAATCAGCTGATCAGGTTTAAGCGTTTTTGCAGATTTAACCAGCTTACCGGTTTTTTTATCTGTTACTACTGCAAATCCCCTTTTTAGTATACTTACAGGTGAGTTCCCTTCAAGCTCTGTTTTAAGTAGTTCTATCCGGTGTTTTTTATCTTTCAAAAGATTTTTCAGGTTAATAATTGAAGTTTCTTTTGCATCATCCAGACGTAAGAGAAGGGGCTGAATTATTTGGAGAAAATTTCGTTCCAAATTTTCTGCTTTAAATTGATTTAGCAGAATACGAACTCTTTCGGTTTTATCGATTAGACTGTTTAATATGCTGCTTTGAAGGTTTATTACCTTTGCTTTTAAATCTTCTCTACTGGATGATACAAGTTCTGCTGCAGCAGAAGGTGTAGGTGCTCTGAAGTCTGCAGCAAGATCCGAAAGTACAGTATCAATTTCATGGCCTACGGCAGATATAACCGGTATGTCAGATTCTGCAATTGCTCTTACAACAGATTCTTCAGAAAATGGCAGCAGATCCTCCAGGGCCCCTCCACCCCGTCCGGTAATAATTACTTCGCCAAGTTTGTAAGTATTGGCCCTTCTAATTTGTTCTGCTATTTTTTCTCCGGAACCATCTCCCTGAACAGGGCAGGGAAGTATTACAATATCCAGCCCGGAGTTTCTGCGGTCAAGAACCTGCAGTATATCCCTAAGGGCAGCACCTGTGGGAGAACTTACAACAGCAACTTTAGAAGGGAAAATGGGTAGTGGCTTTTTCTTGTCACTGTCAAACAGACCAAGATCTGCAAGTTTTTGCTTTCTTCTTTCAAGCATAGCAAGAATATCACCTTCACCTGACATTTCCATAGAGTTACAAATTATCTGATAACTGCCTCTTTTAGCATAAACCGCCAGTGTTCCTCTTACTTTTACTCTTTGACCATCTTCAGGTTTGAACTGTACAGAAGCAGATTTTCCCTTAAACATTACTCCCTGTATCATTGCATTTTCATCTTTCAGGGTAAAATACCAGTGACCTGTACTTGAAGGTCTAAAGTTGGAAAGTTCTCCTTCTACAGTCAAAGACAAAAAAGAAGATTCAAGTATTTCTTTTATAAGATATGTAAGGTCAGAAACCTGATAAATTTTATCTGTTTGATTAAACATTCGCAAATCCTATCATAATATACTGTAAAAGGTCGACTGAAAATGTAGAAAATAGTGTTAGCTCTGCATTTAATTAATTTGATAAACATTATTGGTTGAGCTATACTTTATCTATGCAAAAGAGAATCAGGGGATTTGCATATTATTTTATAATAATATTTATTCCTGTGTTATTAATTATTGCAATATTCAGTTTTACAGTATTCTATTCAAGGTATACTTCTTCCAAAGCTAATTTAATTAGCAGTCAGGTAAAGGAGCTTGACATACTGCAGAATGAAATTGAATTTACTCTTGGTAATATAGTGACAGATTTATCCATTTTGTCGAAAGGAAATGCATTTAAAAAATATATAAATGAGAAAACAAATGCAGCAAGGTCTAATGTAGAGGATGTTTTTGGTTTAATTTGCTCTGAAAGGGGAACTTATAATCAGATTAGATATTTGGATTCAAGTGGAAAAGAAATAATCAGAGTAAACTATTCCAATGGGAAAACTACAATAGTCAGGAATGAAGATCTTCAGAATAAAGGGAATAGATATTATTTTAAAGATACTTTTAATCTGAACAAAGGTGATGTATTTTTTTCACCCCTTGATTTAAATATAGAAAATGGAAAAGTTGATATACCCGAGAAACCTGTAATAAGGATAGGCACTCCGGTTTTTGATAATAAAGGGGTAAAACAGGGCATCATTTTATTAAATTATTTCGGTGATAATATTATTAATATAATTTCCAAAAGAGAAACAAACAAGTCTGTTATATAC
>JALTGJ010000433.1 GCA_027077185.1 Spirochaetales bacterium
GTAAATTTCTATAATATCGAGCACAAGAGAACCGGAACGTTTAAAAAATCTGGCTGTCTGCAATTTGAATCTCCCATATAAAAAAAGGTGAGCAATTAATTAAATTATAATAAAAACCGGTTTTGCCTTAATAGGCAGAACCGGTATTTTAATAAAACCCTACTTATAAGATTGAATCTCGTTGTATAAATCCATATCCCAGCTTGCTGATATATCAGGACTGTCATTAATATATGAATTTTTTGCATATTCCTGAAAAGCAGCCTTATCCACATCATCAATTATTATCATGCCCTGTGATTTGAAAAAATCTTTAATAGATGCTTCAGTATCAAGAACCTGTTTATCACACGCTTCTCCAGCTACCTTAATAGCCTGCATTACCCAATCCTGCTGCTGGGAAGTAAGACTCTGCCATTTTTTCTCATTGATAGTTGGCCATATAGTATCAACTACATGATCAGTTAAAACGATATACTTTGTTACTTCATAAAATTTAGCATTTTTATCCGTTGGAAGAGGATTGTCCTGTCCTTCAATTGCACCGGTTTTTAGTCCCATATAAACTTCACTAAAGGACATAGGAGTAGGATTTCCGCCAAGGGCTTTACCCAAAGCTATCCATGATGGGCTGCCGGGAGTTCTTAGTTTAACACCTGCCATATCTGCAGGAGTTCTTACCGGCCCAACTTTTTCTACAAGATTAAGTTCTCTGGTACCAAGATAAAAAGCACCAAGAGGTCTTATACCCTGAGAGTCAACAACATCCTGAAAGACTCTTTTACCCAGATCACCATTATAAACAGCTTTCATGTGATCATAACCACTAAAGGTATAAACTGCACCAAACATTGAAAGATATGGTATAAACTCTGCAAGCCATGGTGGAGAAGTATAGATCATGTCTACAGTTCCTTTTCTTACTGCAGCCTGCTCACCTTCCTGCGAAAATAATTGACCTGAATGATAGACTTCCACAGCCATTTCACCACCGGAAATTCTTTCCAGTTCCAACTTAAAAACCTGCATTGCCCTGGTATGAGCATCCCCAGGTACACTTACCGAAGAAAAAGTGAGCTTAACAGGTATTGTTGCTCCGGAACCAGATGCCGCTTCAGTTTTTCCACCGGCAAATGAGTATGCTGCAAGCAGAAACAGAGCAGCTACTATTAACATTACTTTGGTTTTCATAAACCCTCCTAATTTTTTTTACAATCCTCAAGGATTGCTATTCTCTAAAACCCAGTTTCCTGGAAATTTCACTTGTTGTATTTTTTACAAGATCTCCGATATCCATAATTCTTTCTTCTGTCATTCGATCGGAAGGACCTGAAACACTTAGCGAAGCAAAAGTCTCTCCATTAACATCCCGAATAGCTGCACCCACACAAATAAGATGATCTTCATGTTCTTTATTATCAATAGAGAATCCCCTTTTTCGTGTTTCTGCCAGATCTTTTAATAGAGCACTTTCATCTGTAATAGTTAAGTCGGTAAGTCTTTTAAGACCCTTATTAATAATAATTTGCTGTATATGAGACTCAGAAAAACCAGCCATAATTGCCTTACCAACAGCTGTGCAGTAAAGAGGAGCCTTTATGCCAATTACAGAATATGTACGCAGTCGTTTTTTTGATTCTACACAATCTACATACAGAACTTCATCATTGTCCAATAGAGTAAGATGAACAGTTTCATCAGTTTCCTGATTAATACCATTCAGAAAAGGTTTTGCTATTTGACAGATTGTAAGGTCATTTTGTGCACGATATCCTAATTCTATAAGAATCGTCCCCAGATTGTATTTTTTTGTATCAGTATTTTTTTCTACAAAACCTTCACTTTCCAAAGTTTGCAAAAGATTATGAGTACTGCTTTTGGGAATTTCAAGCTCCCTGCTTATTTCGGATATACCCAGAGGTTTACTTTTACTAATTATTTCGAGGATTTTAACAGCTTTTAGTACAGAATTAACCATTTTGTTCCTATATGTGAACCTTGTTCTTTTATATGAACATTATACACCCTTAACAGATTAACTGTCAAATTTAATTTAAAGTTCAGGTATTCGCACATGCAAATTAAGCATGCTTTTGACTTTTTTAAATATAAGCTTTTGTATATACTAAGCCCCTATGAAACTTACAATACTCAATAAAAGCCTGGTAGATTACGGCGAAGCACTGAAACTCCAAAAAGATCTTATGGTAAAGCGCCAGAACGAAGAAATAAATGACACCCTCATTCTTCTGGAACACCCTCCTGTAATAACCAAGGGGAAAAGAACAGAGGATCACCATATTATTCTTTCAGATGAAATTCTAAAAAAACAGGGAATAGGACTATACGAGATAGACCGTGGAGGAGAAGCCACATACCACGGTCCGGGACAGCTGGTTGGTTATCTAATTTTCAATCTGTACAGCAAGCAGAGAGAATTAAAAAAGTTTATAGCAAATGTGGAAGAAATATTTATTAATCTTTTAAAAGACGAATATGGAATAATTTCTGACAGAGACCTTAAACACAGAGGTGTCTGGGTTGGAAACGAAAAAATAACTGCCATTGGAATATCTATTCATAAAGCAGTAACAATGCATGGATTTGCATTTAACATAAATACAAATCTTGACCATTTTAACTGGATTATCCCCTGTGGCATTACAGACAGAGGAGTTACCTCTATAAAAAAAATAACCGGTGAAAATCAGGATATGGATAAATTAAAAGATCTTACAGGGAAATACCTTTCTAAAATATTTAAATATGAGGATGTTGAAATAATAAATGAGCGCTAATATACAAACACAAAAACAAACAGGAAATAAAAGACCTCATCTAAAAAAACCTGAATGGCTGAGAATAAAAATGCAGGGTGGTGAAAATCTTAACCATGTTCAAAATACCCTTGACAAATTCGGCTTAACAACAGTTTGCCATGAGGCAAGTTGCCCAAACAGAATGGAATGCTTTAACAAAAGCACAGCAACTTTTATGATACTTGGAAGCATATGCACCAGAGGCTGCACATTCTGTGATATTGCCACAGGTGCAGGGCAGGCAGTGGATAAACTTGAACCTAAACACATTGCAGATGCGGTAAAAGCACTTAAACTAAAGTATATTGTTGTAACATCTGTAACCAGGGATGACCTGCCTGATGGAGGTGCGTTCCATTTTGCAGATGTAATTAAAGAGATACAAAAAACATCACCTACTGCTGCCATTGAGGTTCTTATTCCGGATTTTAAAGGAAACAGAGAAGCCCTTAATACTGTTATAAAGGCAAAACCAGTTATTATAAATCATAATATTGAAACCGTACCAAGATTGTATAAAACCGTTCGTCCCCAGGCAAAATACGAACAGTCCCTGGAGCTGTTGAGGCGGGTAAAAGAAACAACAGACAAAATATATACAAAATCCGGTATGATGGTTGGTTTAGGAGAAACACAGGAAGAAGTTTTACAGTCCCTTAGGGATTTAAGAGATGCTGAATGTGATTTCCTTACAATAGGCCAGTATCTTGCACCATCAAAAAATCATCACCCTGTTATAGAATATGTACATCCGGATGTTTTTGAAATTTACAGAAAAGCAGCTCTGGAGATGGGTTTTAAAGATGCGGCCTGCGGTCCCCTGGTTCGAAGCTCATACAAAGCTCATGAGATGCTGCAAAAATAATTTTTTAAAAGGAACTAAAATGGAAATATTATACTATAAATCTGCTATCTGCCCAAAATGCCTTCCTACATCAAGGTTTTTAAAAGTACTAAAAAAAGAGCACCCTGAAATAGAAATAAAGGAAATAGAAATCCTGGCACACCTAAAGTCCACAATAAAAGACAAGGTCTACTCCATTCCTGTAATAGAAGTCGCAGGAAAACGATTCTACAGTGTCCCTGCCAAGGGTGAGGTCCTGGGATTGCTGGGAATACGATAACTGATCATAGAATAAGTCCCTAAACTACAGCCTATTCCCTTGACGATTATTTCAGCCAAGTATATATTATTAATGCTAGAGCGGTTGCCAGTGGATCGTCAATATGACGGTTCCTCCTATAGGGGCGATCGCTTATTTTTTCATACTACCATCAATCCAATCTAATATATCCCTACCTCTTTCATGCTGATCAAGATTTGTTGTTAATTGTTCCAGAGCAGGAAAAATTTGTTGATGAACTTCACTAACCTTCTTTCCGATTTTAATTTCTTCATTTTTACGTACATAATAGAGTACCAGGTCAATAAGCTGTAAAGGAAAACTCTTTTTTGAATCTACAAAAAAACCTTTTTCAATTACATTTTCCATTTGCAGAATAGAATCCTCAGCAAGCCTTAGAACTCTTAAAGATTGCTCGATATCCAAAAAACTTCTATGTTCATCAAATATAAAAATACCAAGATCATCTTGTTCTTTTAGCCAGGAATCAACCTGTAATCCTATAAATGGAAAAGCCATTATATAGGGATCAATTTTAATCCCTTTTCCATATCGTGATTCACAATACCTGGAGTACTTTTTCTTCTCAATTTTTCGATAGAAAACAGGGATATCAAAGTCTTTCAAGAGCTGAAACAGTTGATTTCGTAATTTAATAGTAGCATCAAGCTCAAATTCTTTAAAAAATCTTCTACGTCCAACTAGATCCATCGTATGAAGTTCAAAACCTATAGGAACATTATAATTAAATGCTTCACTAATTATAGAATTATACTGGATTTCAAGCTCTTTCCAGATATTCTGTTTTACCAGCAATGAACCAAGCACAAATACAGGCTGCTGTGGATCATTAAAGTTTGTACCAGTATCTCCTGATTCATCAAAGTATACTAAAGTCATTATTCCTTACTCTAACACTCACTATGCCCGCAGGAATGACACTTTTTACATCCTTCAATAAACATAAATGTTGCATTCCCGCAAATGGGACAAAGATCGGCTACCGGCTCAGAAAAAGACAACGGAAGCTGCTGAGCGGCAAGTTCATCTTCTTCATCCGGTAGCACAGGATAAGTATCTCCATTGGTCTTACCTATATGCTCTTCCAGAACCTGAGCTACCGCATCAGGAAGACTCATAACTCTGTTTTTCCCAAAACCATGATGTCTGCCTGAACCAATAGAACGAAGCTGGCCAATTACACTGGCAACACGTTCTACCGGAGAGAGAGGGCTGGGCATTCGCAGAATAAGACTAATTAGCCGACCAAGACCTTCCGCATCGGCTGCGACATCAGAACCAACCTTTGCAACATTAATAAATACTTCAAAGGGTTCTTCTATTGCTCCCTTCCCTGCATTTACCGTAATATATGCAGTTCCAATAGGCGTATGCTTTCTGTAGGTAGTTCCAAAGAGAACTGTGGGTCGAACACGGGGTTTAATATCCATAACAGGTTTTACAGGATCTGCAGGTTTATCTCCATCATCTTTTTTAGCATAGAGCACCTGCTCATCTCTGGAACCATCTCTGTATATTGTACCACCCTTACAGCCCGTATCATACATTAGCTGATACAAGTCTTTAGTTTGGCTGACTGTATAGTGATTGGGCGTATTACTTGTTTTTGAAATACTGGAATCAACCCATTTCTGGATAGCAGCCTGAACCTTTACATGATCTTCCGGTGAAAGATCCATTGCTGTTACAAAATAATCGGGTAGCTTTGCATCTCCTGCTGTTTTTTTCCATTCATCATAAACAGGAACCCTTTCTGTATGTGAACCCATGCGGCCCTTTCTTTCCCACTCCCAGAAATAATACGGCTCTATTCCAGTCGAAGTTCCAACCATTGTACCTGTAGTACCAGTAGGAGCCTGAGTTAAAAGAGTAACATTTCTAATACCTTTTTCTTTAATTCTATCTCTAACATTTTTCGGCATATTTTTCATAAAACCGCTCTTAAGGTATTTATCAGCATCAAACATTGGAAAAGCTCCCTTCTCCTCTGCATAATCACTGCTGGCAAGATAGGACTCCACTGCAATAAATTTAAAAAGTTTATCTATAAATTTCTCAGAGTCTTCGCTCCCATAACGAATTTTCAATCCAATCATCATCTCTGCAAGACCCATAGTACCAAGGCCAATACGCCGTTCCGACATTTGCTGATCTTTGTTAACTTCAAAGAAGTAGGGAGTTGCATTAATTATGTTATCCAGAAACCTTACAGCATAGCGAACAGCTTTACTTAAGGAATCCCATTCAACCTTTCCATTTTCTACAAAACGGGAAAGATTAAGAGCCCCCAAATTACATACACCCCAGGGAGGAAGCCCCTGCTCCCCGCATGGGTTGGTACATTGA
Source organism: Spirochaetales bacterium (assembly GCA_027077185.1). Next base: position 6,311 of record JALTGJ010000433.1, read on the forward strand.
ATTGTAGAATAGTAATAGGAGTTACTCATCTTATTGTATCTGTCAACAAAGAAAATACCCGGTTCTGCACTTGACCAGGCACTCTCTATTATAGAATCCCAAATTTCTCTGGCTTTTACAGTCTTATATGTAATTACAGGTTTACCAGCCTTCTTCCAGGCATTTAGATCACCCTTCCACAATTTATCATAATCAGGATCATTGGTATCAGGAAAAACAAGGTCCCAATCACTGTTTTCTTTAACTGCTTCCATAAAAGCATCACTTATTGCAACAGAAATATTGGCGTTGGTTATCTGCCCCATTTCTCTTTTACTACTAATAAAATTCATAATATCAGGATGGGAATCATTTAAAATCAGCATTAAGGCACCCCTGCGGCTGCCACCTTGCTCAATAAGACCAGTTACATAGCTGTAGAGAGCCCCCCAGGAGACAGATCCGCTGGATCGGCCGTTTACACCTTTAACATAGGCATGATGAGGTCTTAAGGAAGACAAATTTATACCAACTCC
>JALTGJ010000434.1 GCA_027077185.1 Spirochaetales bacterium
ATGCTATATAGTAGCCTATGTTGATTTTGTAATAATTGAGGTTTAGTTGATGTACGCATTAGTAGAAATTTTAGGTAAGCAATACAAGGCTGAGAAAGATTCGATCTTGAAAATTGATAAGGTAGATGCAGAGAACGGGTCAGTTTTAGAATTTGATTCTGTTCTGCTTCTTAATAAAGATGGTAAGGTTAAAGTTGGCACCCCATATGTAAAGGGTGTAAAGGTTAGTGCAACTGTAGAAGATCATCAAAAAGGCAAGAAAGTAACTATTATTAAGTTTAAAAGACGAAAAGGCTATAGGCGAAAACAGGGGCATAGACAAAATTATACCTTTGTTAAAGTAAATGAGATAGCAGGGGTTTAGTATTTTTTGATTGATATAACCTTATGTCTGGATAACAGTGGCTGTTTGTCCTCTGTAAATGCTTCCGGCCATTCGGGTTCTGCTGTAAAAGGGCATGACATTGTCTGTTCTGCAGCATCTGTTTTATTAAGAACAGTTTCCAGAACATTGGAAGTAGAACCTTCTATTAAGGTTACAGGTAAGATTGAAGAAGAGGGAAAGCTTTACCTTGAGCTGTCTTTACTGGATGTATCCGGAAGATCGTGGTTGCAGGGTGTTAGCGCATTTACAGTAATGGGGTTAAAAGATCTGGCTCTGGAGTATCCTTCTTTTTGTAGAATTCATCTTATAAAGGATGATTCTGTTATTTAAGATTTTAAGGAGATTTATAATGGCACATAAAAAAGGTGGCGGTAGTACTAAAAACGGAAGAGATTCTGAATCCAAACGTTTAGGTGTTAAAAGATCCGGAGGGCAAATAGTTAAAGCTGGTGAAATAATTGTACGTCAGCGGGGCACAAAATTCCATCCTGGCATAAATGTAGGTTGTGGAAAAGATTTTACTCTTTTTGCTAAAGCAGCAGGTGCTGTTTCTTTTAAGCAAAGAGCTAATCGAAAGTATGTAAATATTGATACTGTTGTTTAGATTTATAATATAAAGAGATTAAAATGATAGGTTTTGCAGATGAAACCTTTATTGACGTTTCTGCCGGGAGCGGTGGTAACGGAGCTGTTTCGTTTAGAAGAGAAAAATATGTTCCCTTTGGCGGTCCTGACGGTGGAGATGGAGGCAGAGGGGGCAGTGTTGTTTTTGTTGTCCGGAATAATTTAAAAACATTATCACATCTAAAACGTAAAAGAGTTTACAGAGCAGAAAATGGTCATCAGGGAGAAGGCAGCCGCCGGCATGGCAGGGATGGTCTTGATACAGAAATTGCTGTACCTCCTGGTACACTGATAAAAGATCCTGATACAGGTACAATTCTCAAAGATTTAACAAATATTGAAAGATGGGTGTTTGCGAAAGGCGGGAAAGGTGGTTTGGGTAACTATCATTTTTCAACTTCCAGAAAGCAGACTCCAAGATATGCTCAACAGGGTAGAAAGACTGAAGAAAGACGTCTTCATGTTGAACTTGCAATTATTGCTGATATTGGTTTTGTAGGACTTCCCAATGCCGGAAAGTCTTCTTTATTAAATGCTTTAACCAATGCAAAACCTAAGATAGGCGCATACCCCTTTACAACAAAGATTCCAAATCTTGGTGTAATGCAGACAGTTGGAGGGGACATAGTAATTGCAGATATTCCTGGAATTATTGAGGGAGCTTCCTCTGGTGCCGGAATGGGATTTAAGTTTTTAAAACATATTTCAAGAACAAAGGCTCTTATATTTCTTATAGATCTCAGTGATACCGGGTTTTTGGATACCTTCAAAGTACTTTATAATGAATTAAAGGAATTTGCACCCGGAATGGTTCAGCGTTCAAGAATTATATTGGGCACAAAGACTGATCTTGATGAAAATGATGAAAAGCTGAATGAGTTAAAAAAATCATTACCCGATGAAACTGTATTGGGTATTTCTGTATATGCCCGAGAGGGATTTAAGAGTATTGAAAGAGCTGTACTGAACTTAATCGGAGATTAGTTTGAGAACAATAATAATCGGAGGGACTTTTAATCCGATACATAATGGTCATTTATATATTAGTGAAGAATTAAAATTACAATTAGGGTATGAAAGAGTTTTGTTTATACCTTCAAATTTTCAGGCTCATAAATCACGGTCTGATCTTGTTTCTACAACCAATCGTGTTAAAATGATTAATCTGGCTCTTGAGAATAATACAGCATCAATAGATCTTTGTGAGATAGATCGTGGTGGAGTTTCCTATATGGTTGACACTGTTAAAGATATAGGTTCTAAATTTTCTATCTCCGGTAAAATAGGTTTATTTATAGGTGATGATCTTATAAGTGGTATGGAAAACTGGCATAATGTTGATGAATTACTTAAACTTGTTGATATTGTAGTTGCTCATAGAGATTCTGAGGAAGAATATAAAACAGTAATACCTCATCAATATTTAGATAATGTTTCTATTCATATATCATCTTCGGATATTAGACGGAGAATAAGAGAGGGTAGGGCTTTTAGATATCTTGTTCCAGAAAATGTATATGATTATATATTGAAAAAGGACTTGTATAATAAAAATGTATAATAAAATTAAAGAATATTTGTACATTAATTTAAGTAAATTAAGGTTGGAACATTCTTTATCCACTTCTCTTATTTGTGTTGAACTGTGCAGCCGTTTTGGTCTGGATGAGAAAAAAGGAAGGCTTGCAGGTATTGCTCATGATATATTTAGAGAAGTTTCGCTTACAGAAGCAATGATACATTCTTTAACAGATGGCTACCCTTTATGTAAGGAAGAAAAGATTCATCCGGTACTCCTTCATGGAAGATTGGGAGCTCAAATGTTAAAGAATGATTTTGGTCTGGAGGATGAAGAAATTCTTCAGGCCGTACGCTGGCATACTTCAGGACATCCTGATATGGGAAAACTGGGTCAGGTTCTTTTTATAGCTGATTATATTGAACCGGGAAGAGATCATATAAATGCTGCTTTTAAAAATGAAATTTCTAAACTTGATCTGGATGATATGACTCTGGTAATATTAAATAAGCAAATTGCATATCTAAGGAGTTGTGGTTATCATATAAGCAGCTCTTCAATGCTATTGCATGATAAGCTCTTAAATACAGAAAAAATAATTAATACTTGAGGTTAGGTTTTGAGAAGAAAAAAAGCATTGGAGAGGCTCATTATAATACTTATTCTTATTATAGCAGCGGCATCTACCGGAATATTAATAACAAAACTTAAAACAGATCAGATAACAGATTTAGTAACTGATGGAAAATTGATAAATACAATGATTTTAATAACAGATAATAATAATCTGCTTTATTCAGAACTGTTTATGTATGACAGTAAAACATCAAAAGGGGCTCTGTTTGATATTCCCGGAAATATAGGATCAATTATAAATAAATATAAAAAAATGGATAGAATAGATGTTCTCTTTGATAAAACTGATCCTGTGCACTATGTTGATAAGGTTTCTTCAATTTTAAATACTGAAATACCCTACTATATGGTAATGGACATAAGTAATTTTATGAATATTGTTGATTTATTTAACGGTATTAAAATATTTATTGCAAATCCAGTTGAACTTTTAGATTTGGATAATTTAGTTTTATTACCCTCTGGAAATCTTGTTCTGGATGGCTATAAAGCTGTCTCGTATATGGAATATAATGATAGTACCTCAGGAGCTGTAGAACACATCAGTCGTCGACAGAAGATACTGCAGGCATTATTTATTAAATTTGGTTCCAGCAGCAGTTTGCTTGAAAGTAAAGATTTTTCTTATTATCTTAGGGGGAATCTGGACACAAATTTAAAAAAAGATGCAGTAATTTCTTTTTTTAAAATATTTAGCAGCCTGGATACCGAACGAATTGTATTCCAGAGAGTTTTGGGGAACACACGATTGGTTGGGGAAAAGAATCTTCTTTTTCCTCATTACGAAGGTAAATTACTTAGGGAAACAATACAGCAGACAATTGCTTCTTTGGCAACTACAGGGATTGTAAGTGTAGATGAATTAAATATTACAATGGATATCCTTAATGCTACAGATCAGTCAGGTTTAGCAGGAAGAACTTCCCAGGTGTTTAAGAGTTTTGGTTATGATATTGTCAGAATATCAAATTATTCTTCAGAAAACCTGGATAATACAGTTGTTGTCAGCCTGAATGGTGATAAAAGTGCCGCAGAAAAAGTTGCGGATATAATTAAATGTAAAAAAATATCATACAAACCGGAAGTTTATTTTGATGATAATTCAGATAATAACTCAGAAGTAATAATAATATTAGGGAAGGATTTTGATGGCAGATATTGTAAAGAATAAGGAAAGCCTGGCAGAAGATATTGGCAGTTTTATAAGTGACCATAATGGGGTCAATGTAGTTGTAATAGATGTCAGAGGGCAGAGCAGCTGGACCGACTATATGATTATAGCAACCACAACTAGTATGGGCCACTTAAAGGGACTTACCGGACAGCTGAAAAACTTGTTAAGTGAGAAGTCAATTGATATTCTATTAAGACATAAGCAAATCTCCGATAATGGCTGGGAATTGATTGACTGCGGATCATATATTATACATTTAATGAATCCTGAGATGAGGGAGTTTTATAATCTTGAAAAGTTATGGTTTTCAGGGAAAATAATATATCAATCATCAAAATCATCATAGTCAAGACCATCATCATAATCTAGATCGTCCTCTTCCATTAAATCGTCTTCATCCTCATCGAATTCATCCTCAAAATCGTCATCATCATCATCTTCTTCTTCACTTCCATCTTCATATTCATCATCAAGCAGATCATCCTCTACTTCAGAGTATTTGTCATCAAATTCATTCTCGTAATCATCAAAATTATCATCATAGAAATCATCTTCATCCATTTTAATAACTCCCCTAAGCGGTACCTATGTTACTGTATTTTATTAACACTTATTTTAATTGTCAAACATAATTAGATTATTGTTTAATTCCTACTAATATATTAAAACAGCCGAAAGTACCATCTATATTTTTGTTTAAAGTTTCTGCTGCATCATAGGTGCTGATCGAGATGTTGTTTCCCATTAAAATAGTAGGTGGAGTAATATCACTATTTATTCCGTTAGATTCAAGCAGCATTGTTGCTCTTCCGGAAATCTGGTTTAATATTTCACCAAAAGCCTCTTTATGGAACTGCCCAAAATCAGTTTCTTCTGCTTCCATACCAATATTAGAGAGCATTTTATTAATAAAATTCATACTGCTCTTTCTATCTGATCTAATAATTAAAAAACCTGAAAATTCTCCGGTTATTCCGATACTGGCAATAATATCATACCCATTATTACCTGAAGCTATGCTGATATCCAGATTTGGAAATCCAATTTCTACAAAAATTGCCTTTGCAGCATCTATAAACAGTTCTAAACTAGTTATATTCATAGGATTTATTATAGAAAAGTAATATGATGGTGTCAAATAAAAGGAAGAAAAAAATAAATTTGAGGTAGTAATAATGAATACTTTAAAAATTCTGGCACCTGCAAAAATAAATTTACACCTTCAAGTAACTTCAAAAAGAAATGATGGCTACCATAATCTTATTTCCCTATTTCAGATGATTTCTCTTTACGATGAAATTTATCTGGAAAAAATACAATCAAATGAAATTATTGTAGAAGGGAATTTTGATTGTGCCTTACAGGATAACCTTATTTACAGGGCTGCCAACTGGTTAAGTAAGCGTCACAGTCTGGATGGAGGGATCTTAATCAATTGTGGTAAAAATATTCCTGCAGGTGCCGGCCTTGGGGGAGGTTCCAGTGACGCTGCAGCAGTGCTAATTGGAATTCCATTACTCTTCAAATTGAAGATAGACAGAAACACCTTATACAGTGGTGCACTTGATCTTGGTAGTGATGTCCCCTTTTTTTTGGGATCTGCAACAGCAATAGCCCAGGGTCGGGGTGAGAATCTTATTCCCATACAAACACGGAATGGTCTTTTTTTGTTAATTACTGATACAGGTTTTCACAGCAGTACTAAAGAAGCTTTTAAAATGATTAAACCTGATTCTTTAACGGGGAAATCTATGTTAGATCCTGTGGATATAAAACAAAGGTATCTGAATTTAAACCCATCGAATTGGAAATTTATAAACTCATTTGAAGATTATTTATATGTTGAAAATCCCCTCTATGAGAGAATAATTAAACTTTTTTACAAGTATGGAGCTGAGTATTCATCAATAACAGGTACAGGATCTTCCGTCTTTGCTGTGTTTTCTGATATTAAAAAGCTTAATTTGGCTCAAAAAGTACTAAAAAACAATAATATTATAGCGCATAAAGTAAAAATGCTTGCGAACAGACCAAAGCCGGTTTACAATTAGCCAACAGCTGAATAGCTAATACTTCTTGGAGGGTATATGAAGATTACTGACATTAGAATTCGCCGGGTAGGTACAGATGGAAAACTTAAGGCCTATGTAACAGTTACCTTTGACGATTGTTTTGTTGTCCATAACATTAAGGTAATCGAAGGTAAAAATGGTGCTTTTATTGCTATGCCAAGCCGAAAGACTAAAACTGGAGAATATAAAGATGTTGCACACCCGATAAACTCTGAATTTAGATCTGAACTTCAGAAAGAAATTCTTTCTGCTTACGAAAAAGAACCTTCAGAAGCAGCAACTTTAAAAAAAGAAGAAGATACCGAAGAAACAAGTTGAACTATAGAAAGCTATTTGCGCTGTCCCACATTTAGGATTATAATAGTAGTTCTTCTCTAATTTAGAGATAATACACTGCGCAATATAGC
>JALTGJ010000435.1 GCA_027077185.1 Spirochaetales bacterium
TCCTCTTTTTGAATTTGAATGAATGAACTCTGCTATAAGCTCCTTGCCAGTTCCGCTTTCTCCTTCAATAAAAATTGGATAGTTTGTGTCTGCAAATTTTTTCAATTTATCCAGGATCAGCTGCATATCAGGATTAATGGAAAAAGCAATACCAGTCTCTTTAGAATGCAATAGATCTTTCAGATGCTTATTTTCTTCTTTCAGGTTCTCAAGACTGATTGCATTTTTAATAATATTCCGCAGTTTCTCAAAATTAACAGGCTTCTGCATATAGTCGTATGCTCCGCTTTTTATAGCTTCTACGGCATTTGAAATTGTTCCATGTCCGGTAATCATTAAAACCGGAATATTGGGTTTAAGTTTTTTTATTTCTTTTAGTATTTCAATTCCATCTTCATCTCCGATTTTAAGATCCAGGAGTACAAGGTGTATAGTGTTATCTTTGAAAATACGAATCCCTTCCGAACCATTGGTTGCGTAGTGGGTTTTATATCCAATAATTTCCAGATTTTCTACAATGATTTTGCAGAGCTTCTCCAGATCATCAACTACTAATATTGTATAATCCATTGTAAACCTTTTTTGTATATAATAATAAATATGCACACTAGTTTACAATAGTTTATAAAAATGCACAATGATTAGTTAGAGGAAAATTATAAAAAATAGTTAATTAGTGATACAGTAAAGAATTACGGTAGTCACTGATTATTTTGGCATAATTCCTGCTAAGTATATAGCAAAATATTCAGAAAGGAGAAATGTATGAAAAAACTGATGTTGTTTTTAGTAATCCTGCTTGTGGGATTTTCACTGTTTGCAGGTGGCAGTAAGGAAACTGCTGCGGAGCTGGAGGACATAAATATCAAACCTCTTGTTGATGATGGGACAGGCGCGATACTTCCGATAAAGGGATTGGCAGGGCCTACTGGGGCAGCACCTGTAGGGGTAGAAGCAGTTATCAATTTACTATCCGCAGAAGATAAGGAAGAGATTCGTAATGCTGGATATACTGCTGCCGTATGTCTGCATTCAACAAATGCAGACTGGTCAATACTTCAAATTGCTGGCATTAAAGCGGTGCTGAAGGAATTCAATATTGAACTTCTTGCGATAACTGATGCAGAAATGTCTGTAGAGAAGATGATATCAGATTATGAAAGTGTTATTGGACTTGATCCTGACTTAATGATTGTTTTTGTTCTTGATGGTGAAGCTTCTGCTCCTGTCCTGAAAAAGGCAATAGATAAAGGCATTAAGCTTTCCTTTATCGATGCAGTTCCCCCGGGATTCAATCACCCTGAAGATTATGCAGGTATGGCAACAACGGATAATTATACTAATGGACAGGCAAGTGCAGAAGCTCTGGTTGATTATCTGGGCGGTAAGGGGCAGGTAGCTGTACTTCAGTATGTAGCAAGCTTGTTTCATACAGATCAGCGGGTAAAAGCTGCTATAGATGTATTTAATGCAAATCCAGGGATTGAGATTGTTGCTGTTCAAAGTGTTCCCAGTGCGGAAGCCGCAGCGACTGTTGTGGAAAGCTTATTAATTGCAAATCCTGAAATAGACGGAATCTGGTCGTTTTGGGATGTTCCAGGGATGGCTGCTGTTGGTGTAATTGAAAATCTTAATAAACACGTGAAAGTAGCTGCTGTAGATTTATCGGAAGATACGGCATATTCGATTGCATCAGGAGGTGCTATGCTTGCAGCAGGTGCTCAGCACCCTTATGATCAGGGAGTTGCAGAAGCAATAATTGGGGTAGCGGCTTTAGCAGGTAAAGAAACACCACCCTATGTTCTTGTTCCCGGAGAAATAGTAACGAGGGAATCGATGAGAGCAAGCTGGAAACGGGTTTTTAAAACAGATTTACCTGATGAATTTGTTAAGGTTTTAAATAAATAACCAGTTAATCTTTATTTCATGTATGAAGTGATATGGCCCCCCCCTCTCTTGTTGGGAGGGCCTCAATTTTGAAAAACAATTTTAGGAGCTGAAAGTGAGTTCAGATTCTGTTCTGATGGAAATGAAAGAAATTACTAAAAGATACCCCGGAGTAACTGCACTGGATAATGTTCACTTTGAATTAAAGAGAGGGGAAGTTCATGCCCTTGTAGGAGAGAACGGAGCGGGAAAATCAACACTTATGAAGGTGCTTATGGGCATTGAAAAGAAAGACAGGGGTGAAATCTTAATTTATGGCAAGCCTGTAAAGATAAATAATGCTCAGGAAGCTGTAGACTATAAAATAGCCTCAGTATTTCAGGAGTTAAGCCAAATTCCGTATCTAAGTGTAGGAGAGAATGTATTTCTGGGAAAGGAGCACTCACCATTTCTTCTTAACAGAAAAAAAATGATTTCCGAAACAACGAAGATATGTGAAGCATATAATATTGATTTGGATCCAAGATCAACTATTGAGGATTTATCTTCAGCAAAACGCCAGATAGCGGAAATAATTAAAGCTATTGCCATTAAACCTGAAATACTCATTTTAGATGAACCCACCTCCTCTCTGACTGAGGACGAAGCTGAAAAATTATTTGAGATTATCCGTACATTTAAAAAACAGGGCATTGGTATCATATATATATCACACAGGATGAATGAACTTGAGAAAATTGCTGACAGAATTACAGTACTTCGGGATGGTAAGTATATTGATACCAGGACAATGTCAGAGGTAACTATTGATAATATTGTTACTATGATGGTTGGTAGGGAAGTTGAGTTATATAAGTCGGAGAAGGATGAATATATTGATTTAAGTAATTCAAAAAAAGTTTTAGAAGTGCGTAATTTATCAAAACGAGGGGAATTTAGAGATATTAGCTTTGATCTGCACCAGGGAGAAGTCCTGGGCATTGCCGGACTGGTAGGAAGCGGCAGGAGTGAATTGATGAATTTACTCTTTGGTATCGACCATATAGACTCTGGTGAAATCATTCTCAATGGGAAGCATTGTATAATTAACAATGTAGGGGATGCCCTAAAGAATAAAATTGCAATGATTCCTGAATCAAGACACCAGCAAGGGTTAGTTCTTATGCATAGTGTAGCAGATAATATATGTCTTCCTGTAATAAAGCGCTTTCAGAAAAGCGGTTTCCTTCGAAATTCGATGAAGCAGAAATTTGCAGTTGAGATGATAGATAAATATAATGTAAAAACCGAATCAGCTCAGAAACTGGTAAAATATCTATCTGGTGGCAATCAGCAGAAAGTTGTTATAGCGAAGTGGCTTGCTACAAATCCTGATATCCTTATTGTCGATGAACTTACCACAGGGATAGATGTACATTCAAAGGCTGAAATCCATAGGCTTATTCATTCTCTAACAAATAAAGGCTTATCCGTCATTATGATATCATCTGAAATGCCGGAATTACTGGCCCATAGTGATAGGGTTATGGTAATGAATGATAATCATATTCTGGGTATTCTGACCGATCCCGATCAGGAGAAAATAATGCATATGATTATGGAAGATAAGAATAAATCTAATAACAGGCGTATGGAGGAAGGAACTAATGGTTGAAGCATCCATTACAGAAAAATTAAAAATTGTAAAAAAGTTTGATTGGCGTGATTGGTTTGTTTTCTTTATTTTAGGAGCTTTAATTATAATTTTTGCTCTACTAAGCGATAAATTTTTTCAGTTTGAAAATTTCGCTTCTATTGGCAGGCAAACTGCAATGATTTCCATGATTGCCTTTGGAATGACCTTTGTTATTACCACCGGGAATATCGATTTATCTGTCGGTTCCATAGTTGGTCTGGTAGGTGTGGTTACTGCTCTGGCTCTGCGGGCGGGGTTAGGAGTTATCGGAGCATCGATAATCGGCCTGACAATGGGAATGGTCATAGGGTTAGTGAATGGTCTTTTAACTACAAAAGTAAATATACCGTCTTTTCTGGTTACTCTGGGTATAATGCAGATGGCACGGGGACTTGCCCTGACTGTAACGAATACAAAAGCGGTTAGTATTATTAATAATTCATTTACAAGAATATGGGGAGCGGGAACTTTTTTGGGATTTCCGGCTTCTATAATATGGACTCTTCTGTTTTTCGGTATTTGTATCTGGCTGTATCATTACACGTATTTTGGAAACTATGTTAAAGCTGTTGGAGGAAATCGAACTGCTGCAACCTATTCCGGTATCAAAGTTGATCGAATTACAATTTTGTCATTTGTTATAAGTGGTTTTCTGGCTGCTGTTGCAGGACTTCTTATGGCAGCACGGTTAAAGGGTGGTCGACCGGAGGTTGGAGCTGGAATGGAGCTTGATGCAATAGCCGCCGTAATTTTAGGAGGTACGGCTCTGTACGGTGGGAGGGGAAAGATTCTTAATACTTTGGTCGGTTCTCTTATTATGGGGGTTATAGTTAATGGACTTATAATCCTGGGAGTTCAATCAAATATACAGCAGATTATAAAAGGAGCAATTATTATTGCAGCTGTATCCCTTAATAAGAAGCAATAAACTTTGAAATCGGAAAAGGGAGCTTTTACAGGGGAATATATAGTTCTATTCCCCCAGGTCTAAATTTGGTGTTATTAACGCCTGGCTGATGTTTGCTCTCTTTTCTTTGATTTATATCTGCAAGAGAAATCTTTTTTGCTATAATAAGTGCTCTCCCTCCAAAAAGAATAAAAACTCATTTTATAGGTATTAAAGATATGTCTGGTTAATAATGTTATCGGAAATTTAATACTTAAGGATCAATGATTTAAAATTGCCAGGAGCCTGAATAAGTTTACAAAAGTATACATATATTTACAGTAGAATCTTAGAAAAATTATATAATTTGTTTCTATATAAAGAGTTATTTTGGTTACTGTTTTTTGGCATGATTCTTGCAATGTATTTGCAAATATTAGAAAAGGAGTATATGAATGAAAAAATTTATTATGATCTTATTGAGTCTGTTCCTTGTTTTTCCTCTATTTGCCAACGGTGAAAGAGAAATTGTTGCAGGATTGGATGCAGGCACTCATGTCTTAAATGTGGATGGCTATGAAGTTCTCTTGTATGTCCCGGAAAGTGCACCTGATCAGGATGTGGCTTTGGTTGTGAATCTTCACCCTTCCAGTGGAACCGGTGAAGTAACGCTTAGTGAAAGCAAGCACGTAGCTGATGAGAAAGGTTTTGCGATGCTTGCACCAAACGGTGTTGCCGGGGTACTGGCAGATGGATGGCAATGGAATGTACCAGGAGTACCATTATTCAAGGGACTGCCTCTTGAGAACGATCGTGACGATGTGGTATTCATAGGGCACGCTATAGATGCAGTTGCAGAGAAGATGTCTATCGATTTATCCAGGGTATATGCAATGGGTTTTTCCGGAGGAGCTCGTATGGCATCACAACTTGCAATTGAACTTTCGGATAAATTAGCAGCTGTAGCTATGATATCAGGAATTCGTTTTCCTTTGGCTTCTGATGTAGCTCTTGGACTTCCAGATTCTAAGGACTCTATTCCTGTTCGTCATATTCCTGTAATAGCAATCCACGGACTTCTGGATTCGGTCAATGTATGGGGGGATGTTCCTCCTGTTGTTGATCCCCCGGCAGCCTGGGAGATTAATGCTCCAAAACCAGGCTCGGCATGGAGTTATTCTGGTAAGACTGCTGTTAAACGGTGGATTGACTTCAATGAATGTAAGGAAATTCCATCCGTGATTGCCATAACTAATAATATTGATCTACTGGAATATCGAAAGGATTACTATACTGATCCCTTAGTAACAGTTGTACTGGTTAAGAATGCCGGACATACGGTTCCCGGTTTCCCAAATAAATGGCTGCCAGGTCATGAGAATAGGGAGATTGACGGGTACGAATTAGCCTGGAATTTGCTTTCAAAGTATAGTTTATCTGAATAGCTAATTATATATTCAGAAATAAGTAGTAAGGATAACTGTGGTCGGGAATAATAAATTCCCGGTTACAGAATTATTATACTGGTATTGGGGATTATATAGGCATTAAGTATGGGTAAGTTTTGGAATCATAATAATTATGGTAGTATAGTGACTATTTTATATAAGGGGTAATGTAATGAAAACTATTGTATGTTTTGGAGATTCAAATACCTGGGGACATTCACCATCAGAAATAAAAAGGCATTCCTTTGAAATACGTTGGACTTCTGTTCTCCAAAAAAAACTGGGAGCAGAATATTTTATTATTCCCGAAGGATTAAATGGAAGGACAACTGCTTTTGAAGACTCGATAGAAAAGGACAAAAACGGATACAGGCATCTTAAGACTGTTTTAGAAACTCATAAGCCTCTGGATCTAATAATTATTATGCTGGGTACTAATGATCTAAAAAGTAGATTTAATGTAAGTGCCCGGGAGATAGCATGGTCTGCCGGGAATCTGGTCGATTATACTTTAAGAAGTTCTGCAGGGATTGAAGATAAGCCTCCAGAGATATTGTTTATTGCTCCTCCTGTAATTAAGGACTCACCCTCCTTTAATTTTATGCTTGAAGGTGCATTCGAAAAATCAAAGGACATTGGCATGCACTATAGTGAAGTAGCTCTGGAGTTTGGAGTTCCTTTTCTTGATGCATCTGATATTGTAGTTTCAAGTTCGCTTGACGGTATTCATTGGGAAGAAACAGAACATGATAAATTTGCTGCAGCAGTTGCAAAAAAGATAAAAGAGATATTTCAGTGTTAAGTTAAATTATATTCCCGTTAATAAATAAGCTGCTTAATATATAGAAAAAGATCCCAGGGAAGTGGGATCTTTTTTATGCTCTATACCCCGGAGACGATTCGAACGTCCGACCT
>JALTGJ010000436.1:0-1569 GCA_027077185.1 Spirochaetales bacterium
GTCTTTATCCTCGTAATATTTTACAAGCAATAAATCCTCAAGCCTGTCTCCTCCGGGGATAATCAGTGACTTGGAAGCCAGAGTTATTGCAATTTGTTCCAGTTGATTCAAATTATTAATTTTATTATCTGTAATAATATCTTTCATAAAAAAGATAATATAACCTCAGTTTACAACTGTCAAGAAATATAAATAATGAGGATTGTGTGCTGAACTTTGTCCCTTCCCGACTATGAGTCCAAAGCATAGCTTATTGCTTAGGTAATCTACTAATACACAATTCCCATCTTTTCATTTTTATGATAGTACTTATGTAAACATACAAGAATTGGACTTTCATCTTTTTAGGAGGATTTTTTATGGAAAATCAGATTGTAAGTGGTGTCCTTGTTATACTTTCATTTCTTGGTATAGCTGTATTATTTTCCATTCTTTTAAAAAAGATACATTTCCCCTATACCATTGGGCTTGTTCTGGTTGGAGGTATTTTGGGATTCCTTTCCTACCACAGCCAGGTAATGGAAATATTTAAACACATTACTCTCTCTCCCGACATTATTCTTTACATTATCCTCCCTGCTCTGGTATTTGATGCGGCAATTAATATTGATTATCAGGTTTTATATAAAAATCTTGTTCCAATTCTATTACTTGCTGTAGTAGGGCTGCTGATATCAGCCGGAGTAATTGGTGTGGGTGTTTCTCTTTTTACAACCCTTCCCTTTATCGGAGCACTGGTCTTCGGAGCCCTGATATCCGCAACTGATCCGGTTGCAGTTATTGCATTATTTAACGAAATAGGTGCTCCAAAAAGACTCACAACATTGATTGATGGAGAAAGCATTTTTAATGATGCTACTGCTATTGTCCTTTTTACCATTGTCATGGCTACAGCTGTCCATCCGGGATCAGCAGATGTTAACCTCCTAAGAGCCTCCTGGAACTTTGCTGAGGTTCTGCTGGGGGGTGTTATTGTAGGAGCTATTATAGGTGCAGCAGGTTCACTTATAAACGGATTTATAAAAAATGACATAATTCTGCAGATAACAGTAAGTCTTATAATGGCATATCTTTCGTTTATTGCTTCCGGTTATATTTTCCATTTTTCCGGAGTTATGGCGACCCTGGCAGCAGGTATAATGATGAGTGCAAGTATAGAAAAGACATTTAAACGCTCTAATATTGAGACAATAGGTCATTTTTGGGAATACTTTTCCTTTATTGCCAACAGTATTGTTTTTCTGCTTTTGGGGCTTACGGAGTTCCATATACTAAAAAGGAATGTTACTTCAAATGAATTAGTCATGATACTATACGTCATTCCAGTGGTTCTTATAGCACGTATAATTGCAATATATACACTTATTCCACTGTACAATCTTGTTAACAGGAAAAAAAAGAAAAAACAAATTGCCTCAGGTTTTCAGGCTGTCTTATTCTGGGGAGGATTGAGAGGGGCTGTCCCTGTTGCTCTTGTTCTGGCCATTCCCCAGACATTTCCCCATCGCAACCTTATTGTTCATTTTACCATGGGCTATATTCTGTTTACCCTGTTGTTTCAGGGAACAA
>JALTGJ010000436.1:1579-2228 GCA_027077185.1 Spirochaetales bacterium
GAATACAGCCGGAAACATCTTTTTTTGGAGACCGTGAGGTAGAGAATAATAATTACGATTTTCGGGGAGCAGGACTCGCACAGCTTGTTATGAACAAACTGAGGGATCTGTTTGACAATGAAGGATTTTTTATAAGAGAGGAGTCATCAGTCGATATACTGGAATACCTTATGAAACGGGGAGAAACAATGTTTCAGGTACTACAGGAAAAGAGTAGAATATCGTTAACTACAGAACCTAAGGACGTCTCCTATTTCAAGACAGTTATGTATGAAGCTCTTCTGGAACTGGATACATCCCTGGAAGAAATAAAGTCGGCAACAAACCCTCAGAAAATGAAAAAACTTGTTGAATCCGACAAGAAAGCTCCCGAGGACAAAAAAGCCGGTTTCCAGTTTCTCCGCTATCTGTCTAAGGATAGACTGCTGCTTAACATAAAAGCAAACAATAAAGATGGCATTATAACAGAACTGGTAGAACATCTGGTTAAAGTAAATGCCATTCCCTATACTATGTTTGAAAATGTTCTTACAGAAGTCCTGCAAAGAGAAAAAAACATGACAACCGCTCTAGGCAATGAAACAGCAATTCCCCATTCAAGGAGTGCATTTGTATCCAAAATGATTGTCCTGATTGCACTGGCCCCAAG
>JALTGJ010000437.1 GCA_027077185.1 Spirochaetales bacterium
TTTTGTACCAAACATGGGTATTTTAACAAAAGTTGCAGCTTCACTGGAAAAGCTGCCCCTGGTCTCAGTATACCCACCGTATAAATTTAAAAATCGCTGGGTAAGAGTCGCAGTATTATGCAGAGCGCCCCGACAGGATCCAGAGCCGCCCAACCTCATAACATATTCAGCACCTTTTATTTCTTTTGTACCTTTTAATTTTCCCGCAACAAGATCCAGAGCTTCATCCCAGCCTGCATCCCGAAACTGTCCGCTTCCCCTCTTTCCAGTCCTAATCTGCGGTTTTAGGATTCGTTCCCTGTTATAAATAACATCGGTCATTTTATAACCTTTTAGACATCCATGCATAAGATGTTCTTTATAAGTACTGTCAGTTATTTTTTTAATCCGGCCATCCTCAACATGAGCTTCCAGAGGACAGCCGGCGCCACAGTCTTTATTGCAGGAAACAAGGATTTTCTTTACCATATAAGCGGGATATAACCTTCTTTTATAAAATCAGATATTATGCTCCCTACAAATTCTACATTAACTCCCAACTTAGCAGTCTCTGCAGCAGTACTATCCCTTTCGGCTATAAACTTGCAGGCAGTAACCTTGCCTTTAGCTTCCCGGAACTGGATTACATAATCTTTAACCTCAATATCAGAAAAAAGCAGATTCTGGGCAGGTCCAAAAAAGATCAGTTCTACTTTATCCATCCAGCTCTGAGTTACAGAGTTTAATGCATACATTAACCCGGTTTTTGCTTTCTCAGCATCTGAAGTGCTTATTATTACAACAATTTTATCACTCATTAAATTCTCCCATCCTAAAATTATCTTATTTTATTAGAAAAATTATACATTTTAATTTTTTAAAATGCTAGCTACAAGGGGTTCCATAGTTCTTTCTATCATATCAAAAACCATCTCAGACTCATCATTACCTCCATACCATGGATCAGGAACTTCATTACTTCCATCCTGCATAGGATCATAATAACGAAAATATCTAACTTGTCCTTTCTGAGAAACACCTTTAATTGTCCTCTTAATTCTGGACATAGTTGTATTATCCATAGCAAGAATTAAATCAAACTCTTCTCCATCCGATGGATAGAAATCACGGGAATAATGTTCAATAGACAGCCCCCGCTTAAAGGCTGTGCGAACAATATTATCACAAAGAGCCTGACCTTCATTAAATACATTAACTCCCGAAGATTCTACACTAATTTTATCTGTCAGATTATTATTATCCAGATAGAGATCCAGCAGAATATGGGCAAGGGGAGATCTGCAGACATTACCCATACATACAAACATAACTTTAAACATTTAGACATTCCTTTTAAAGCTTTTTGCGCTTGTCACATTGATAAGTTATAAAATATCTCTTCTCTAAAAGAATAATATTTCAGTGGCAAAAGCCAATTTTACTAAAAAAATACATTATCAAAGTAAACAATTTAATGCAATCAGTTTTCAAAACATAGGTACAGTACTGATAGTTAATTTTTTATATAAAATTATTTTTTTTTTATTTATATTTTGTATATTTTATATAAATAGGTAAAATTTTTTATATATTTTTTTACTTTTTTCTTGACAGGGATACATATTGGATTTACAATATTTTTATGGCAGTAGATACAGACTGGGCCAGGCGACTTTCCAGGGCCTCAGAATTTTTTACAAAATCAGAGAAAGAAATTGCTGATTATATAAGGCAATTTCCTCATGAAGCAGCATTTCTATCCCTCAAAGAACTATGCCAAAAAAAAGGCATTAGTAAACCTACTGCTATAGAATTTTATAAAAAACTTAATTATACCAATTATCAGGAATTTCGGATTGGAATGATGAGTTTTTATGAACACCATATAGATTCATATAAGGCTTCTTCCAGGATTTTTAAAAAAATTACATCTTTCTCAGAACTTATAAGTGCAGCAATCGAAACGGACATAAAATCTCTTAACCTATTTGTCAGGCAATTCTCGGAAGAAGAGTTAAAATATACTGCAGAAAAAATACTCATGGCAAATACAATTTACCTTTTAGGCCCAGGGACAGGATTCTACCCTGCTCATTATCTCTATCAGAGATTAAAACGTTACAAACTTAATGTTCAACTGGTTGCCGAAAATTCCACCAATGTAGTTGATTCACTTTTCCCTGCATCCGCAAAAGATATTCTAATTACATTTATGTATATGAATGATACAAAATCAGTCATAAAAACTCTGAACAGTGTAAAAACTACCGGAATTGAAATTATCACAGTAACAGGTACAGTAGATCCTATCTTGTCAGAAGCTTCAGACAGAATGTTTTATGTAAACAGAGGGGATATTGAATTTAAAAATTCCATGGCTGTTCCCATGAACTTTGCCAATTTATTACTTCTTGCTGTAGAACTTGCTGGAGGAGAAAATCTAAAGAAAAATCTGAAAGAACTTGAAGAAAGAAGAGACGAATTTATAAAATGCTAAACATGCCGCGTGGCGGTAAATATATTTGGAGGAAAAAGATGAAAAAAATCATGGCAATTCTGTTGACAGCTGTGCTGATCAATGGAACTTTATGGGCTGCTGGTTCAAAAGAAACCGCACCAAAAGATGTATCTGCAGGACCGGTAACAATCGAAGTTTTTTACCCTGTTGCAGTAGATGCTCCTATAGCAAAGATATTGCAGGGGTATATTAACAAATTTCAGACAGCTTACCCTGAAATAACGGTTAAACCAGTTTTCTCAGGTGGTTATGGTGATGTAAAAACTGCGATCCAAACAACTATTGAAGGTGGAGGAACACCTCCGGCAATGGCAGTAATGCTGGCAACAGATCTTTATGATCTAATGAACAGTGGATACATTGCACCCCTTGATGATTATCTTGCAAATTTACAAGACAGCAAAAAATATATCAATGGATTTTATCCCGCTTTTCTTGACAACTCAAAATACGGCGGGAAACTCTGGAGTATTCCATTTCAAAGAAGTGCTGTTGTAATGTATTACAATAAAGATATGTTCAAAGCTGCTGGAATTGCTAAACCTGACAGCTGGAAAGCTCTTGGTGAAGCTGCACAAAAATTAACTGTCAGAGATGGAGATAATGTTACTCAGTGGGGTATTGAATATCCATCAGGATGGCCCTATTGGTTATTTCAGCCATTGGCAATTGGTGCAGGACAAAATATTATTGGAGATGATGATCTGACTGTATATTTTGACAATCCAAAAGTTATAGATGCAGTAAATTTTTATATTTCTCTTTCAAAGGATTATAAAGGAACTCCCGCAGGGGTACAGGGTGCATGGGGAACAGCTCCTTCAAATTTTTCAAAAGGGACAACAGCTATGATTGTTCACTCTACCGGAAGTCTTGCTAACATAATTGCCCAATCAGATTTTGAAGTTGGAGTTATGCCAATACCTGGTAAAAAAGCTGGTACTTATGCAAGTGTTCCCGGAGGTGGAAACTTTTATGTAATGGAAGGTGCTTCAGAAGAACAGAAACAAGCCGCTGTAAAGTTTGCATACTTTCTGACACAGCCGGATCTTGCTGCTGATTTTAGTATAAATACAGGATATATTGCTGTCCAAAAGAGTGCTTATGATACTTCAGCAATGAAATCTTATTTAATGAAAGTACCACAGGCAGCTGATACCAGAGATGCCCTTAACTTTGCCGGTAAAGAACTTTCTTTACAAAATCTTGGCGAAGTTAGAAATATTTTTCATAAATACCTTCAGGCAGCCTACAATGGAGAAATGACTGCTGCAGATGCAATGAAAACTGCTCAGATTGAAGCTGATAAATCATTAGAAGATTTTAAATAAGGAGTAGCCTTTCACCCGGGACAGTTTGTCCCGGGTATACTTAAAATTATGCAAAAAAAACGAATTAAGCTATTACCATACATTTTAATATCACCTACTCTGTTTTTTGTGACAATGTTCACAGTCTGGCCAACTCTCTTATCAATATATCAAAGTTTATTTAAACAGCGCCTAAATATTGCAAAATACAGAACTCCAAGCTTTGTTGGACTACAAAACTATACTTCCCTTCTAAAAAACAGTGATTTTATACATGTTCTGCAAAATACATTAATCTATGTATTAGGTACTGTCCCTCTTACAGTTGCAGCAGCTTTTATACTTGCAGTGCTTCTAAATAATAGGTTCAAAGGATCAGGTTTATTCAGACTTGCGATATTTCATCCATCAATACTCCCAATGGTTAGTGCTGCAACAATATGGATGTTTTTCTTTACACCGGACTATGGCTTATTTAACAGTGCTATAACCTGGCTTGGATATAAAGGGCCGCAGAACTGGACAACGAATCCAAATCTTGCACTAATCTCAGTCATGATAGTTGCATTCTGGAAAAATGCAGGATACTACATGATCTTTTATCTTGCAGGTATACAAAATCTTCCAACAACTGTTTTTGAAGCTGCCAGAATAGATGGAGCTGGTTCAATAAAAACTATGTTTGCAATAACTATTCCTTTATTAAGACGATCAACAGTGTTCATTACGACCATAGCTTTTATTGGGGCCTTTCAGGCAGTTGACCAGATATTTGTTCTTACCAGTGGAGGACCAAGCGGAAGATCTACTGTCCTTCTATATTACTTATGGCAGCAAAGATTCGAAAACCTTAATGTAGGTAAGGCCGCTGCAATAACAGTTATTCTCATAATTATTTTGCTTATTTTTACAATTTCAAACTTTCTCCTTTCTGAAAAAAAGGAGGGGACTGATGATTAGTTCCAGAAAAGTATTAAAAAGATCCATACTATATGCAATTATGCTTGGTGTCACAGTTATATGGACAGCACCCATTCTGTGGTCTTTTGCAGCTTCTACCAGGCCGCTTACAGAAGCACTGGGAAGGGGAGATTTATTCTTTGGATCAGGATTAAGCCTGGATAGTTTTAAAAAAGCCTTCTACCTTGCCCCCTTTGGACGATACTATCTTAATACATTTACTCTGGTTATTATGGTATTTACAGTGCAGATTGTAACGGTTACTCTTGCCGCTTTTGCTTTTGCCAGATACAAATTCCCCGGGAAAAATCTGCTATTTATGTTTATCCTTCTTCAGATGATGATCCCGACAACAGCACTTCTGGTTCCAAACTTTTCAACAATCAGAGGATTGCACATATACGATACCATACTAGCAATAGGAATTCCATATTTTGGTTCTGCATTCGGTGTATTCCTTCTTAGGCAGATGTTTTTAAGTATCCCGGAAGCCCTGGTTTCTGCGGGAATAATTGACGGTTGTTCATGGTGGCAGCTGTTAATACACGTTTACATTCCCCAGTCTGTTTCTACAATAACTGCATTCGGGATATCCTCGGTCAGCTGGCACTGGAATGAATTCCTCTGGCCTCTGATTATAACAAAATCGGATAAGGCAAGACCTTTAACAGCAGGCCTGGTACGATTTACACAGATGGGAGAGATTGGAGCCCAATGGGCCTTATTGTCTGCGGCAACAGTACTGGTTGTACTACCGCTGCTAATAGCATTTTTAATCTTTCAGAAAAAATTTATGCAGGGTTTTCTGCATTCAGGAATAAAATAATTTTTCTATTATCCAAGGAGCCATAATATGATTCAACATTTTCCAATTATTTTTCTCACCGGGCGCCCTGCTGCAGGGAAAAGTGAAATAATAGACTATCTAAAAAACTGCAGCACAGAAGAAAGACTAGCAAGGTTCCATATTGCAGATTTTATTGAGATAGATGACTTTCCAATGCTTTGGACATGGTTTGAAGAAGATGCCCTTCTGGAACGCATGGGTAAACCAAGACTTCATTCGGATAAGGAAGGATACTTTAAACATCAGTATCTGTGGAACCTTCTTATTGAAAGAATTGATATGGACTATAAAAAAGTACTTACAGATAAAATAGGGTTCAAAGAAAATGGCAGTGCCATACTCGAGTTCGCAAGAGGGAGTCAGCATGGAGGCTTTCGGGAAGCATTCAGCTACTTTTCAAAAGAGGTTCTTGAGGCAGGGGCTGTACTTTACATTAATGTAAGCTTCGAAGAGTCCCTTAGAAAAAACAAACGCAGATTCAATCCCGACAAACCTCATAGCATTCTCGAACATGGACTGCCTGATGAGAAATTAACAGAAATGTATAAAGAAAGTGACTGGGAGGATTTCTCATCCAAAGATGCTAATTTTTTAAAGGTCAATGATGTCACGATACCCTATGCTGTGTTTAATAATGAGGATGATGTTACTACACAAGGTGGTGACCTTTTAGGTGACAGGCTTGAAGAAACACTGAACAAACTGTGGAAACTAAAAAAGTAAACTGCTTAAAAAAATAGCCAGCCTCAGATAAAGCTATTTGCGCTGTATAGTATTGTCTACTTTTAAAATACTTCTTCACTAATTTAAGGATAATAAACTGCGCAACATAGCCTTCCAATCCTCAAAAATGGATGTAGAGCCTAAAGCCTAGATAATAAATTCAGACTGGCAGTTTTCTATTTTTTCATCTATACTTGGTCTAATCTATTACTAAAGAAGGTCTAATGATGAAAATCAAATGGGGAGTATTAGGAAATGCAGGAATAGCAAGAAATTTTGTAATTCCGGGAATGCAGGCTGGGAAATATAGTGAAGTTACTGCAATTGCATCCAGAGATATAAATAAATCAAAAAAGACTGCTGCAGATATGGGTATTGAAAAAGCCTATGGTTCCTATGAAGATCTCCTGGCTGATAAATCTATTGAAGCGGTATATATTCCACT
>JALTGJ010000438.1 GCA_027077185.1 Spirochaetales bacterium
GTCATAAATTACCGTATAAAATGAAAAAGCCCAATGAGCATCACAAATACTGGAGATATGTCTTATCTACAGGACCTAGAACTGAAATTTCAACTAAAACAAAAGTAAAATATGAAGCTGAACGAATTGCTAAAGAAGCTTATCAGGCAGCAGTACTAAAACAGAAAACAACAATTACATTTGGAGAGTATTCTAAAACCTTCTTCCTGCCTGACTGTAAACTTACTTTAAGGCGACAGGCTTCTAACAAACCAATCTCTCCTGAAAGCTTTTTACGCTGTGTCTCATTTTCTATGTCAAAAGATCATCTTCTCTAATACAGAGCAGTAGAACTGGCGAAAAAAGCAAAAAACAATCCAAATTTGGAGACATCGCAAAAGCCTCCCTGAGATATTAGGAATGAAAAGAGGACAGCTGGTCAATCATCTACAGCCAAAGTTCGGCTCCATACCACTGGATGAGATTACTCAAGTTATGTATGAGGATTGGAGACTTACTCTCCCTCTTGCTAATTCTACTAAAAATGACATAACAGTAGCCATCAATCAGATAATGAAAGAAGCAGTCCGGGATGAGAAAATTAAAGTAAATCCCATTCAGAATGTTGAATCCCTCTCTAAAACACCAGAGAAGCCAAGGGATGCAACAAACCCATTAACCAGATCTACAATTCGTAAAATCTTCAAAATGGGGTTGGTAGAGGCTAAGATTAAGAATGGTAAAAATCTTGTCGCCCACTCTCTTCAGCATACATTTAATACCTTTATGCTTGGAAGTATCCCTGCTGATGTTGTCAGAAGATTCACCGGACATAGTCCCTCTCAAATGAGTCAGCACTATTATCATCCACTTCTTAAACAGGAACTGAAAGCTACAGAAAAATACCAGGACAAAATTGACAAGATTTGGGAATAATACTTCCAATCTTTAAGTTTGGGTCCATTGCTCTCAAGCATAATTGATAGTATATTTAAGTCATGGACGTAAATGAACGTTATTCTTATTGGATTGATCTTGCAGACTATGATATAGAAACAGCTAAAGCCATGTTAAAAACTAAAAGGTTTCTTTATATTGGGTTTATGTGTCATCAAAGTATAGAAAAAGCTATAAAAGCATATCATTGGAAAAAAACTGAAACGGAACCAGCATATATTCATAACCTGTTAAGACTTGCAGAACAATCAGGGTTAATAAATGAGTTTAATGAAAAACATACTACTCTGATAAACCAACTTAACCCTTTAAATATTGAAGCAAGATATCCAAGATCAAAAGAAGAATTGCTTAAAACATTAAATCTTAAAAAATGTAAAAGCCTTTTAAATCAAACAGAGGAATTATTACAATGGATAAAGACCAGATTATAGAACTGGTAAAAATTTACTCAAGAAAGATTCAGGATATTATTATATTTAAAGAAATTATCCTTTTTGGATCATGGGCACAGGGGTCTGCCAATGAAAACAGTGATATTGATATTGCTGTTTTGGTAAAAGATGAAGTAACCGACCTTCTTGATATTGAATCAAAATTATGGGGTAGCTGTAGAGAAGTAGATCTGCGAATTGAACCTCTTATAGTAGTAGATAAGGATGACCCTGCCGGTTTTAGAAATATGGTAAAACGTACAGGAATTCATGTGTATCCCTAAACGAAGCTTGTGCGATCAAATGCAGATGAAGACTTTATCTTCCCTGGCAGGTTCAGCACTGCATAAGGTCTTCTTATGTGCTCCCGTACTGACAATTTAATAGGGCAAAAGAAAATTAGATCGAAAAGATGATAATTCTGACACTTTATATCCTCCGAAACATATATTTTTATACAAACTATTGCATTCTAGATCAAGAAAAGAAGCTTTTCACCTGTTTTAGGACATACCTATCCCTAAGTTAATATAGAAAATCTTCACATATTAGCTAGCTCTGTAATAATGATGGTGCAGCCCAAATAAAATAGACTTCTTTTTAATATGACCAGTAATATCAGGAGGTTTACCTTCTGGAATGGATTTAACTCCTTAATGTGGACGATATTGATTATTCTGGTCTCACAATAATAGGAATCTAACCAGAACAACGAAGTTATAATATTTCATGGAGGGATAAGGGAAGCTTGATATTTTTATCACTGAAATATCTTTTGTATCTCTGATTCTCCTGTTTGTAACTTCTGGGATGCGTACAGGTGAATGGATAAGCAATTCAGCAA
>JALTGJ010000439.1 GCA_027077185.1 Spirochaetales bacterium
ACAAAGGAATAATAAAATGAACGAACTTTTATGGATGGCAATGCTGCTGGTAAACTTTGGAGCAATACTGCTAAGCTATCGTATATGGGGTAAAGCAGGATTATATTTATGGATTCCTATTGCTGTCATTGTTGCCAACATACAGGTTACAAAAACTATTGAACTATTTGGAATGACTGCTACACTTGGCAATATCGTCTATGCTACAAGCTTTCTGGTTACGGATATTTTAAGTGAAAACTATGGTAAAAAAGATGCGGCCAGAGCTGTGGGAATGGGCTTTTTTTCTCTTATAATAATGACTGTCTTAATGAATCTTGCCTTGTTTTTTATTCCGGATTCAAGTGACTTTGCCCAGGGGAGTCTTGCCCGGATATTTAGTTTAATGCCAAGAATTGCTCTTGGAAGTCTTGCTGCCTATGGGTTCTCCCAGCTTCATGATATTTGGGCCTACGATCTATGGAGAAAGAGATTCCCATCCAAAAAATTTATCTGGCTGCGAAATAATCTTAGTACAATGGTCAGTCAGCTGCTGGATACTTTAATTTTTACTTTTATAGCATTCTGGGGTGTTTTTGAAACTTCAGTGCTTGTAGATATATTGATAACAACGTATTTATTAAAATGGGTTGTAGCTTTACTGGACACCCCCTTTTTGTATATAGCAAGAAACTGGCATGATAAAAGGATTGTAGACAGGGATTAGGTATATTATTCTATTAAATTTGCATTGATAAATTAACCATTTCAGAACAACTTAAAAGTAGATATTCTGAATAGAATATATGTATCAATAAGATCAACAGAAAAATTTTGTAGAAAATTATATAATAAACCTCATGTTTATATGTCTTTTTCCAGGTAACTATTCCTTAAAACCATGTGAACATGATCTTCCCATTTACCAAAAATTTTTAGGTACATGGGGCTTAGCCCCTCATTCTGAAATCCCAGTTTTTCAACTACTTTAAGGGATGAAATATTCCTGGGCATAATATTGGCCTCAATTCTATGAAGACCAACTGTTTTAAAAATAAAATTAACCCCTGCTTCCAGAGCCTCAGTCATGTACCCTTTGTTCTGCATGGTACTGTCTGTGCTGTATCCCGTAAAGCATGATAAAAAGGGACCCTTGACAATGCTCGAAAAAGTCAATTTTCCAATTACTGTTTCCCTGTGTATATCCCCTTTGTTGAAAATTACGAATGAAAATTCCTTACCAGCCTTAGTTTTTTGTATGCAGGACTTTAAAGCAGTTTTATGATATTTAAGAGTGTAGAAGTCAATTCCCCTTACAGGTTCCCATATTTTAAAGGCATCCCTGTTCCTTCTATAATAATCCAGAACCTTTTTTGCCATATTTACTTTGGGAATTTCCAGAACCAAATTTTTAGTTGTTAAAATAATTTCCATTCTATTATTTAATTAGTTTAAAATATTTCTGTATGAGTTTGCGGGTTTCCGGGGCTCCGGATATAAAGGAATCAGGAGCTTTCTCCCTATTTATAAGAGCTCTATAGTCAATTTTTTTTCCGGAATAGTATTCCAGATCCATGCCTGCTTTTTTTATTACAGCATGAGCCGCTGCAATATCCCATATATAGCAGGGCGTAATAATAGATCCTGTAACAGCACTATGAAGCAGGGTGGAAGATACATTTATAATTGCACTTCCTGCAATCCTCAGTTTCCCTGGATATGTGCTAAAATTATAAACAGAATGTATAGCTGAACCTATCATAATCTGTCCTGGGGTTGAATCTTTTACATTTGAATAATCATGATCCTTTCCATTAATTTTGATATCCCCTCCGGGTGCAAGAGTAATAAGATTGCCCCCGTCTGCGTCCGTTCCCCATCTTGGAGCATATATAATTGCACCAGCCGGCTCAAAGTTTCTGTTAAGTATTCCTATGGCAAGACACCAGCCGGGCATTCCCTGGCTGTAGGAATCAGTTCCATCAATCGGGTCAAGAGTAAAAATCCATTCAGCAGCAGAACTGTCCTGTTCGGGTAACGGATTTTCCTCACTTACAATTAAAGCATTTGGAAAATATTCTTTAATTTTGGCTGTTAAAAGTTTGTCCAGTTCTGTGTCAGTCCTGGTAAGAATGGAACCGTCTTCTTTGATTCCTCTGGATACTTTATCCTGTTCTTCTGCCGCATATTTACCTGCAGCGAGTACGTCTTTTACAAGATTATTAAAAGCAGTTTTCATTTTACAGTCCTTTTATTTCAGCAAAAGTCAGAAGTATTTCCGGGTCTATAAGCCCCAGTTCCATTGCGATAATTCCAAAAAGGCTTTCATTCCCTTTTTTCTGCTCTTCCAAAACAATTTCAACATCTTTTAGAGACATAGCTTCTGCTCTAATTAACCATTCACCTATTTTTTCATCACTATTAGTAATTTCCATTCCAAACCCCATTGTTTGAAGATAATAATATTTAGTATAGTATATCTTTAAATACTACTCAATCTGGGAACAGCTATTTGCGCTATCCCACATTTTGGACTATAATATCAGTTATTCTCTAATTTAGGAATAATACACTGCGCAATATAGCCCCCCCAAATACTAAAAGAGGGATACATCGCACAAGCCGGGGACAAGAACTTTGAAAATAAAAAACATTTACTTTACAAAATTTAAAATACAAATGCTGCTGTTTTTTTTTATTATAACTGTTTCTCTCTTTGCAGAACCAACTATAAACGCAAAATCTGCAATATTAATAGATAGTACTACAGGTACAGTTCTTTTTGAAAAGAACAGTAATTTATCAATACCGCCAGCTTCGATGACGAAATTAATGACTCTCTATGTAGTTTACAAAAATATAAAAGAGGGTAAGCTGTCAAAAAATGAGATAATTCATATTGATAAAAATGCAGACTTTAGATCTTTACCCCCTCATTCTTCTTTAATGTTTCTTGAAGAAGGTCAGGATGTTTCTCTTCTGGATTTAATGCTGGGTCTGGCTGTTCCTTCAGGAAATGATGCTGCAATTGCTGTAGCAATGAGGGTTTCAGGAAGTGTGGAATCTTTTGTAGTCCTAATGAATCTGGAAGCGGAAAAGCTGGGGTTAAAATCAGTTCATTTTGATGATTCTTCCGGGCTGAGTGAGAAAAACAGGGTTACAGCTGCCGACTTTGCAAAATTCTGCAGAATATATCTTAAAACATTCCCCGAAGCCCTTAAGGAGCTTCATTCTGTAGATTCTTTTACCTATCCCAAAGAGAAAAACTGGAAGGCAAACGGCAAATCTGTATATGGGCCTATTACCCAGCATAACCGAAATAATCTTTTATCTGTATATGCTCCTGTAGATGGTTTGAAAACAGGATATATAGATGAATCAGGGTTTAATATAGCTCTTACGGCCAGTCAGCATAACCGCAGGCTTATAGCTGTTATTATGGGAGGACCTGGGAATAATAGTGAAGAAGGGGCATTCTACAGGGCTGTCGACGGTATAAGTCTTTTATCCTATGGTTTTTATCATTTTACCAATATCAAAAGCAAAGTTCCTGACTTTGCAGATCCAAAAATATGGGAGGGATTAGCCAAAAAGGTAGAACTGATAATACCGGAAATACCTGTAAAAACTCTTCCTGTAGGGGAGGCACCACTACTTAAAGTTAAAGTAGATATATCTAAAAATATAATTGCACCCCTTGCTAAGGGAGATACGGTAGGTAATATAATTCAATATTCAGATAATAAGATTATTGGAACTTATAAAATTACTGCTGCAGATAATATTTACAGGGGTGGTTTTTTTAGACGTTTTTTTGATGGGATTAAAATATTCTTTTTAAAAATTACAGGGGACTATTAAGCTATTTTTCTATTCCTGCTCTTGCAGGAACTCCCTTCTTTGAATAATGCTTTTTATTTTCCATAATTGTAACCAGATCTGCTGCAGCCATTATTTCTTCCCTTGCGTAACGGCCTGTAATTATAAGTTCGAGAGATTCAGGTTTTGACTGCATCAATTCTAAAACTTCATTTTGATCAATTTGATTATAATGAATGGCAATATTAAGCTCATCAAGAATGGCCAGGTCATACTTGCCGGAAAATAAACTCTCTTTAACAGCACTAAACCCGGCCTGTGCCGCATTACTGTCTTCTTCTGTAAAAGCAGAGTTAACTTTTCTAACAGTTCCAAATTGTTTAATAGTAATTTTTCCGGGAAAAGCAAGTTTATTTATTTTCTCTAAAGCAAGAATTTCATTGTAATCACCATTTTTTACAAACTGACAAAAGCATACATTAAATCCTGCACCCAGTGCTCTTAAAATAAGCCCCATAGAGGCTGTGGTTTTTCCTTTGCCCTCTCCTGTGTAGACCTGTATATAACCTTTTCTCATAAATCCTCCCTTAAAAAGCTTTAATATCCACCCTCCATTATAAATCACTAAGACATGGATGAAGTTTGTTATCTGAAGCAGAAGCTAGCCTCCAGTTATACCTGCAGGTAAACTATGATTTATTGTTTTGCTTCTTTTAAGTTATCAAACTGAGTAATTCTATTTCGACCGTTTTTTTTACTTATATAAAGAGCTTTATCTGCCTGCTCTATAACTGTTTGAGGTGTTTTGTGTGCAGGAAATACTCCTGCAATGCCAATACTAACTGTTACAAGATCATTAATACTTGAATTTTTATGAATAATTTTTACTCTGCTAAGATCCTCCTGAATCTGCTTTGCCACGATACCCGCAGCTGTTACATCTGAGAATCCAAGGAGAATAAGAAACTCTTCTCCTCCATATCGGTAGGCCCAATCAGTATTTCTAATAATCCTATTTTTCAAAATAGAACCTATTGTTCTCAAACATTCGTCACCCTTAAGATGACCGTAGTAATCATTGTACTCTTTAAAAAAATCAATATCCAGCATCAAAACAGAAAAAGTACTACCAGTTCTTAGATAAACATCCCACACAAGCTTTAGCTTTTCATCCAGGTGCTTCCTGTTGTGCAGGCCTGTTAAATAGTCGGTTAGAGAAATCTGTTTAAATTTTTCTGAATGCTTAATATTTATTTTTCGTTCTGTTTCGTATGCCTTTTCGAAGGCTATAAGCAGGACTACTATAAATCCGGAAACTACAGGAACATTTATTATCCAGTCAACAAACTGTTCCTGAACATTCAGATGTTTAAAAATCCCCGGATAGTACCTGAAAAGAACAATAAGTGCCATATTGATAAGAATAACAGCGATATCCAGAAAAATTCTTTCCCAACCAGTTATAAGATAATTAATAAGGATGAGGATCAGGAAAGAATACATAATCCCGGGAGATACAAGACCGGCACTGGATAATCCGCTTGCAGGCAGCAGGA
The DNA here is from genome assembly GCA_027077185.1 of Spirochaetales bacterium. The sequence goes on from JALTGJ010000439.1 coordinate 5,355, forward strand.
TTAAAGTAATAACATAGGCTCCCACTCTGTGGACAAGTGGGACATAGATTCTTTTAAAGGATAGAACCATAAGAGCAGCACTAAAAAGGCAAATTGCAATCCATTTATAATTAAAAGAGAAGTCAAGTCTGTTAAATACGTTAACTGTTATAGTTGCCAGGGACAAAAATGTGAAGAAAAACATATAATAAATAAAGAGTCTTTCTTTAATAGGATATTTTGTTCCCATGGATTTTATTTCCATACTACTATAGTATGCGGTTTCTCTGTAAAAATCCAGATATTTTTTTATGAAGCTATTTGCGATATTCAACTTAAAAGTACTTCTTCTCTAATTTAAGGTAGGTACAATACGAAATTTAGCCAGGGAAGCATAGCCAGGAAACCTATTGTTTGGTTAATTTTACAGCATCTGATCTAATGGTTTTAAAAGCAGCTCTTGACATAGATAATATAATTCAGGACTATCTGCATATGAATCATCCAAGAGTTATTATTGCCGGAACGCATTCCGGGTGTGGCAAAACAACAATTACCATGGGCATAATAGCTGCTCTTGTAAAAAGGGGCTTAAAAGTTTCCCCATACAAAACAGGACCGGATTACATTGATCCTGGTTTTCATTCTCTTGCTGCAGGGAAAAAATGTAGAAATCTTGATACTATGATGCTTGGAAAGGAAGTTGTTCTTGAACTGTTTGAAAGAGAACTTTCAAATACAGATATAGCAATAGTCGAAGGGGTTATGGGGCTGTATGATGGAGCCGGTGGATTAGACGAAAGAGGGAGCGCAGCTCATCTTTCAAAATTGAGCAATACTCCTGTTCTTCTTGTTATTGATGCCAGAGCTATGGCTGCAAGTGCAGGAGCAGTCGCACTTGGATTTAAAGAATTTGACCCTGAATTAAATCTTGCTGGTATTATTATAAACAGGGTTGGATCCCGACGTCATTTTGAGATGGTAAAAGATTCCATTGAAAACAGGACAGGGGTGACTGTTTTAGGATATATACCGAAAAACAGTAATTTTCAGATACCGGAAAGGCATCTTGGGCTTATCCCTGCATGGGAAAAAGAGAAAACACTTTCAGTTATAAAAAAAATATCTGAAACTATCGAGAATAACATAAAACTTGATACCTTGCTTACTATTGCAAATAATGCTCCAAGCTTTCCAACTTATGAAAAAACAATATTTACTTCTTTAAATACTCCCCCTGTAACTTCAGTAAAAATTAAAATTGGAGTTGCCAGGGATAATGCATTTTGCTTCTACTATGACGATAATCTGGATATTCTGGAATACTATGGAGCTGAAATTGTTTATTTCAGCCCTCTCGAAG